>JBILXQ010000243.1:0-4832 GCA_044378375.1 Planctomycetota bacterium | reverse complement strand
ACTCGATCGGTCGGTTGGCAGCTGTTGACACAGCGGCCAGTGCTTGCAACCAGCCGCGCAGCGCTACAGAGCCTTCGCCGCGACGTTCACGCACCAACGCCCCCAAAGGCTCCAGTGCCTCATCCAACACCAAGGCTGTCGAAACGCCGTGAGCCGCCGTCGCAATCTCATCCAACGCGCCGAAGGCAGCGCGCGCGCCGGGCTCGCCATCGAGGAACGCTTCCAACGGCATCGCGTGGGCCAGCGATTGATGCGGCGAGTTGAGGCCCATCACATGGATGTCGCCAGCGAGATGATGCTCGACGGTCGACGCCGGCAAGAGATGCTCTTGTGCCCAGCGCAACAAGACCTCATCGGCGATGCGCGAACGCGGATAGACCTCGGTCGCCAGCCACTGCGCAAGATCGGCACGCGGCACGGACACTGGGCGCGCACGCGACAAGGCAGCGGAAGCTCCACGCTCGACCAACGCATCATCCACCAACTCGCGAATCAGCGTGGTCGTCAAACGTCGCAGACCACTGGCGAGCACCTTGGCTTCCACCTGCGCGGCGACCTCTTCGGCTTGCGCGCGCGGCAAGTCCGCCTCACCCATCAGCGCGGCAACGATGCGGTCCTTGCGCCACGGCTCCAAACCCGCGGAATCCTGCACCATCACGCCTTGGCGCGGCTGCGCATGAGCGTCCTGCGTGGCGGCGCGGATGCGCGCCCGGCGATCGCGATACAGGATGTAGCTCTTCGCTACGGGGAAGCGTCCCAACTCGACGAGAGCCTGCTCAACAACGTCTTGGATGGCCTCGATCGGGGGCACAGCACCACCGCGTTCGCTGCCATAGCGGCGCTCGACGGCAAGACACACAAGCTCGGCGACTTCGCGCGCCAGTTGCGGATCGTCGTCGCCTACCGACTGTTGCGCACGCTGGACCGCCGACTCGATCTTGGCGCGATCAAAGTCGACTTCGCGCCCGTCACGCTTGGCTACGCGCTCGACGCGCGGGCGACCATCACGGCTGCCCGTCGACTGTACTCGCGAGTCGTTCACGAGCCCGCTCCGCCTTTGCTGTCATGACCGGGCTTGGCCTCTAGGATCGGCCGCAATTCGTCAAGGAATTGCGACACATCCTTGAACTCACGATAGACCGACGCGAAGCGCACATAGGCCACATGGTGGATCTTGCGCAGCTCCTCCATCACGAGGCCGCCAATGACCGAGCTAGGGACCTCGCGGTCGTACTCCTCTTGGCAGCGTGCCTCGACATTGGCGGCCGCGGCTTCCAGCTGTTCGATCGAGACCGGGAGCTTCTCGCACGCGCGAATCATGCCGGCCAACACCCGCTCGCGCTCAAAGCGCACTCGCTCGCCACTCTTCTTGATCACGCGGAGCGGCGTCTCTTCAATGCGCTCGTACGTCGTGTAGCGCAAAAAGCAGGCTAGGCACTCGCGCCGGCGGCGGATCACCCCGCCATCGGACGACGCACGCGAGTCGACGACGCGGTCGTTGTCCTGTTTGCAGCGGGGGCAGCGCATGGGGGGGGTGGGTGCAGGCCGACGGAGGGAGGTATCCGCTAGGCCTTGCAGGCGCCTGAGATTCGCACGCAATCCCTAGGGTGTCAACGCGCCGAACGGGTCGTCCGCCAAGTCGTCGCCACAAGTCTCATTTGCCCAGACAGAAACGCGAGAAAATGCGGTCCAGCACATCCTCGGGGGTGCTTTCGCCACCGAGCGAGCCTAGGGCGCTTTGGGCTCTGGCCAGGTGCTCGGCGGCCAGTTCCAGACCCCCTTCCAGGGCCTCCAAGGCGGCACTCAGCTCGACCAGTAGCTCATCCAACGCCAAGGTTTGGCGCGCGGCGGTCTCGCGGCCAATCCCGGCCCCCTCCACTTGGGCGACCAGCAGCTCCCGCAGGACCTGACGCAAACGGTCCAGGCCATCCCCCGTGAGCGCCGAAACGGCGACGGTGGGCAAACCTGAGAGGCACGGTGCCGCAGCAGCTTCGGGACGGTCGATCTGATTCCACACCAGCAACCGCGCAGCGCCTTCGGGCAGCTCAGGGGCGCGCCCCAAAGGCAAGGTCGCATCGGCCACCCACAGCCCCACATCAGCCACAGCCACGCGCTCGCGTGCGCGGTCTTGTGCGGCTTGCTCCAGCGCAAGGCGCAGAAGCGTTCCAGCCTGATCCGTGGGCTCTTGCGGCAGGTCCACGGCCCCGAGCCCCGCAGTGTCCGTCAGCTCTACCACAAGGCCTGCCATGTCAAGTGTACTGGACAGCGGATCACGCGTAGTACCAGCCTGAGGCGACACCAGCGCTCTGTGTTGTCCCAAGAGTGCATTGTAGAGGCTGGACTTGCCCGCATTGGGAGCACCGACAAGCACCACGCGTGGCACTCCTTCGGTGCGTGGCCGCGCATGGACCATGGCCCGCGCCCGCGTAGCAGCCGCCAGCGCGCGCAGCACACACGCCTCCACTTCGGCACGCGGGACGGCAGCCGTATCTTCTTCGGCAAAGTCAAGCGCCGCCTCGCACAAGGCGCGCGCATCGAGCAAGGCCTCGCGTGCGCTGTCCAATTCTCTTGACAAGCCACCGGCCAACAAGTCCAGCGCAGCGCGCGCATCGGCAGCATTGCGTGCCGTCGCCAGCGCCAGCACGCCTTCGGCACGCACCAAATCCAGACGCCCGTGTTCAAAAGCTCGCCGCGTGTACTCACCGGGTTGTGCTGGTTCGGCACCCGCGGCCAGCACACGAGCCAGAGCAACGTCCAGCAAGGCGGGAGCGCCGGGCAAGTGCAACTCCACGCACTCTTCGCCGGTGAACGACCGCGGCGCCCGCATCACCAACAAGGAGGCTGCGATGGCTTGCGAACCATCCTCGAAGTGCACCGGGTACACGCCCCGCGGCACATCCAGCAACGCGGCACCTTCACGACAGCAGCGTGCGGCAACAACCAGCGCCTCAGGGCCAGATAAGCGCAGGATCCCGCGCAAGGCGGGGCCCGGCGCGGAGGCAATCGCCGCGATGGTCGAGCGCGCGCTCACTTCTTCTTGCCGCGCTGCTTCTCGATCTCCTCGAGGCGGCGCTGTTGCTCCTTCATCATGCGCGCAAGGAAGCCATCTTTCTTCTTAGGCTCTTCCTTCTCATCGATAGGCCAGTACTTCTTGATGACCTTGATCTCAATGATGCCCAGCGTGGACTGGGTGATCATGTAGAGCGACAAGCCCGCAGCGTAGTTGTAGAGGAAGATGCCCATCACCACGGGCATCCACATCATCATCTTGTACATCATCTGCGCCTGCTCGTCGGACGGCATGGGCATGCTGCGCTGCTGCCAAATCCACATCACCACCATGATCGGCGGCAGGATGTTGAGCGCGGCCACGGGGCCGAAGAACGGCAGATCGAAGCCGAACGGAATCAACTGGTCAGGCAGCGACAAGTCCTGCACGAGACCAAGGAACGTCTCGTGGCGCAGGTCAAAGCTCACACCAACTGCACGGAACAGACCGATGAAGATCGGGATCTGCAGCAGCGGCGGCAAGCAACCACCGAGCGGCGGGAAGGCGCCTTCTTCCTGCATGATCTTCGCTTGCTCCTGACGCAGGCGTGAAGGATCGTTGGCGTGCTTCTTCTTGAGCTCGTCGATGCGCGGTTGAATGCGCTTCATCTTGCTCTGGTACTTGGACATGGCCGTCTGCGAACGACGGTTGATCGGGAACAGCACCAAGCGCACGAAGATCGTCAGCAGGATGATCGCGAAGCCCCACGAATTCGTCACGGTGTGGAAGAAGCCCAGCACAGCCAGCAAGGCCTTCGCGATGCCCGATACAAAGCCCAGATCGTGATCGATCAAGTGGCGGAAGGTCGGATCCGCAGCCTTGAGCTCGTCACGATTCTTGGTGCCCAAGTAGTAGTCGTAGCGCCACGTGCGCGCAACGGCACCTTGTTGCGGCACATCCAGGCCCAGCGTCAGTTCCGTCTCCAGTTGACGCCACTCACGGCCGCGCATATCGGGATGCGCGCTCAGCCAGGCTTCGTCACGCTGCGCACGCCACCCGGCGCCAAGCAGTGTGGCGCGATCCGCTTCGGTCTGACCAGAAAGCAAGGCCGCGTAGTACTTCGTGTGCACGCCGGCCCAACCAATGGGTGCGGGCACTTGCAGCGTGCCGGAGGAGACTTCGCCCGTCTCATGTGTCTGTTCGATGGCGA
Source organism: Planctomycetota bacterium (assembly GCA_044378375.1). Taxonomy (GTDB): domain Bacteria; phylum Planctomycetota; class UBA1135; order UBA1135; genus SXXH01. The sequence goes on along the minus strand of JBILXQ010000243.1, from coordinate 633 downwards.
GCAAACCATCGGCGTCATCGCTGACCGCTGACCACGCGATGGCTTCGGGCTCTTTGTAGAAGGAGTCACCCGAGTCCGGCTGCATGCCCGCGGCCGGCACCAACACAAAGTCACGCCGACCGGCCTCGTTGGAGCTTTCGTTCTTGAGCTCCAACTCAAGGCGCAAGCGCTTGGCGCCCGGCTCGGCAATCAAGCGCTTGGTGAAGACCATGCCCGTGCCGGGCGCGTACTCCCACTCGATGCCCTTGTCCTGCCCCTTGTCTTGCACAGGGCGCATGACCCATAGCGCCTTGTCGAAGCCTTCGCCGGCGATGCTCTTGGCCGACGGACCGGCGCGCCACACCAACGAGCGCGAAGGATCACGACCGGTGTTGACGGTCGACAGCAGCAGCACCCAGTTCTCGGGCTTCTGTGCATCGGCGGCACTCGTGCCGCTCTTTTGCGCGTGACCCTCGCGGCGCGCTTCTACAAGCGTGGCGCCTTCATTGGTGGCCGTCAGCAACCAACGCGAACCCGGTTCGCCGATCAAGAAGGTCTGCGTGCGTGCCTCGGTGTCGCGCACCACGCGACCTTGCGTCCCAGCAGGCAGTGTCGCCGGGTTCGCTTGCGACGACTCCGTCGTGGTTGACTCCG
>JBILXQ010000242.1:0-4834 GCA_044378375.1 Planctomycetota bacterium | reverse complement strand
GACTAGCGAGATGAGACCGATCGACAGCGCGATGCTGGGCACACCAGTGGCCTGCTCTAGCGCCGCCAGTTGCCCGGCGAGCAGGATCTCCAGCACGACCGCCGTCAAGTACACGCGCGCGGCTTGAGACAAGGTGCCACCCACCGCGCCGAGGAAGGTCATCATGCGGCGCACGGGCTCACCCAGTCGCCGCCCCACCCAGTCGTAGGGGCTGTAGATCTCCTGCTCGTAGTACGCAGGCACCAACCACCACGCGATGGCAAAGCGTGCCACCACGCTGCCGATCAAGGTTAGCTGCAGGTAGGTCGAACTGCCGCCCTCGAAGTACACGATTGCTGGCAGCGAGACCAAGGTCAGGGCGCTGATCTCGGTCGCCACGATGGAGGCGCTGACGGCCCACCACGGCAGCTGTTTGCCGCCCAGAAAGAACTCGCGCATCGTCGCGCCGCGACCGAACCACACCCCGAACAGCGAGGTGAGCAACAGCACACCAGCGACTACGGCCCAATCGATGGCGCTGAACGAGAAGCCCGTCATGGGCACGCTTTCTAGGGCCACACTAGCCACGCGCCGATGCCTCCTCGCCTTCCTGTTGCAACCACACCGACGCCGCGCCAAAGGCTGGTGCCGCGTGCAAGCGCGAAGCGATCAGGCGCTCGGGCCGGTCCACGCCTTCCGGCAACCACAAGCGCAGCACAGCGGCAGGAGCATCCATGCTCAAACGCGTGGCTAGTTCAGCGCGCAACACATCCGCCAAACACGACTCCAGCGCCTCATCGGCCAACCATTCGCCCACTCGTTGGCCCACAACGATGCGCTGCAGCACCACACCACGATCCGCATGCAACTTGAGCAGTCGCTCCACCATCAGCTCAGCGAAGGCCGTCGCCGCCTGACGCATGACAGCTAAAGCGCTGGACTCACCACGGCGTGCGGCGTCGTCTACATGCGACGCGCCGTCCATTACTTTTGACAAGGTGCGCCAGCGTGCGTCCATGCCGCGAGCGGAGACGAGTTCCTCAAAAGTCTCGTGCAAGGTGCGCGATTGGAGCTCCCAGCCGCGCTTCCAGCCGCGACCGAGCTGATCGACGGTCAGCACCTGACCGTCGACGACCACCGCCTCGGCCAAGCCTGTCCCACCACCGAAGTACCAAGCCTGCTGGACACCGCGCAGCGCCCCCGCCGCAGCAAGGCGTTCTCCCAAGCCGCAGGCCAAGCCATCAGACATCAAGGGAGGCACTGGCGCAGCCAACGCAACGCCCTCGGCAACCAACGCAGTCTCCAGCTCGGCTACCAGATCCACACAACGCGGACCGTTCTTCGCCACCGCGATCCCACGGCCATCGGCGGTCTTCAGTCCAGGCCAGCACACACCGACACGCACCGCAGAGCGCTTGTCCAAAGGAATGGACAACTCACCCAGAGCTTGTGCGATTACCGCAGCCGTGATCCGAGCGCGTCGCTGTGCTTCGCGCTGTTCAGCGGGAGTCGGTTGCACCGCTTGCGCTGCTTGTTCGGCCAGTTGCTGCTGCATCGCAACTGCTGTGAAAGCGACGGCCGCATTCTCGGTGCCAAAGGTCGCGGCGGCCGAGGCGCCTGCAGGCACTAAGAGCCCATGCTGCACGCTGACCACATGTGCGCGCACAGATGTGGCGCCACCATCAACTCCGACCAAGAGCGGCGCGAAGCTGGACACCTCAAGTAACCGTTAGTTCGGCCGCTGCATCGCGATCCAGCACGACCAAAGTGTTCGCGTGATGCTGCAGGAAGCTCGCCGGACACTCCGCACTGGGCGCGCCCTGCAGCATGCGACGCACCATTGCAGCTTTCGATCGGCCAAAGGCCATCAACACGATGCGTCGCGCGTCCAGAATGGAAGCGACGCCCATGGTCAGCGCGTGCGTGGGCACCTGCGCAAGCCCACCAAAAGCCGCGGCAGCATCCTCGCGTGTGGTCACATGCAGCTCGATCACGCGTGTGCGTGATTCACGAGTCGAGCCAGGCTCGTTGAAGCCGATGTGCCCATTGCGACCGATGCCCAAGAGCTGCAAGTCCACGCCTCCCGCTGCAGCAAGGTCGCGTTCCCAAGCACTCGCTTCCGCTTGGTGGTCCAGCGCATCTCCACGCGGCACTCGCGCGGCCGCAGGCGCAAAGTCCACATGCTGCAACAACGCGCTGCGCATATAGGCCGCAAAGCTGCGCGGGTCCTGCGCACCCAAGCCGAGGTACTCGTCCAAGTTGAAGCCGCGCGCGCGGGCGAACGACAGACGGCCCGACGCATGCCGTGCAGCCAACTCGGCATACAAGCCGGTCATCGTGCCGCCGGTCGCCAAGCCCAACACCGCAGCCGGCTGCGCTCGCAGCAAGACCTCGAGTTCATCCGCAACGACGCACTCCCCCTCCCTGCGGTCGGCCACGACGCGCACGGTAGGTCTGGAGTTTGTAGCTACAAAGGACTGGCTCACGCTAGGCGCAGATCCTAGCGACCCTGTCGGATCTGCGCGACAATCGGATCGACGCGACAGTCAGGCCTCAGCCGAAGCGGCCGGTGACATAGTCTTCGGTCTCGCGCAGGCGCGGGGCGAGGAAGATCGTGTCGGTGGCCCCGTACTCGATCAGTCGGCCCAAGTACATGAAGGCGCAGTAGTCGCTAGCGCGGCTGGCTTGCTGCATGTTGTGCGTGACGATCAGCACCGAGTAGCTGCCCTTGAGCTCCTCGATCAGGTCCTCGATGCGGCCCGTCGCGATGGGGTCGAGTGCCGAGCAGGGCTCGTCCAGCAACAGCACCTCCGGCTCGGCCGCAATGGCACGCGCGATGCACAAACGCTGCTGCTGGCCGCCCGACATCGCGAGCGCGCTTTCCTGCAGGCGATCCTTGACCTCATCCCACAGGCTGGCCCCGCGCAGGCTCTTCTCGCACACCTCATCCAGCACGCGCTTGTCGCGTTCGCCATCGATGCGCAGCGAGTAGACCACGTTCTCGTAGATGCTCATCGGGAACGGGTTCGGCTTTTGGAACACCATACCGATGCGCTTGCGCAGCTCGATCACATCGACGCCCGCGTCATAAATGCTGTCGCCATTCAGCGCCATGTCGCCTTCGATGCGCACGCTATCCACGAGGTCATTCAGACGATTGACCGAACGCAGCAGGGTCGACTTGCCACAGCCCGACGGTCCAATCAGCGCCGTGACCTTGCCACGCGGCACCGGCATCGAGATGGAGTGCAGCGCCTGCTTCTGGCCGTACCACAAGCGGAAGTTCTTGATCTCCAGCACGGCGTCGTCTTTGAAGACGCTTTCGTGCACCTCGCTGCGGAAGACTTCGGAGCGCGCAATCTTCTCGAAGACGCCGCCGGCCTTCTCGTTGGGCTGACCGCCGTGGTCCATTGCTTTGGTCGTCATGGTCGTGTGCTTGGTGCCAGTGCTCGAACTCGGGCTCATGGGATCAGATCGGACCCGCTGTGTACCGGCGGCGCAGCCGGTTGCGTACATAGATCGCGGCCACATTCAGCAACACGATCAACAGGATCAGCATCAAGGTAGTCGTGTACACCATCGGCTTCGCCGCCTCGCTGTTGGGGCTTTGGAAACCGAGGTCATAGATGTGGAACCCCAGATGCATGAAGCTGCGCTCGGGGTGCAGGAACGGGAAGGTCCCGTCCACCGCTAGCTCGGGTGCGATCTTGACAGCACCCACCAGCATCAACGGTGCCACTTCACCCGCGCCCCGCGCGATCGCCAGGATCATGCCGGTCATGATGCCTGGCATGGCGCGCGGCAACACGATGCGCTGGATCGTCTGCCACTTGGTCGCGCCACACGCGTAGCTGCCTTCGCGCATCGAGCCCGGCACAGCGGCTAGGGCTTCTTCGGTGGCCACAATCACGACCGGCAGTGTCAAGAGTGCCAGCGTCAGCGATGCCCACAAGACGCCACCCTTGCCAAAGGTCGGGTTCGGCAAGCGCTCGGCGTACAGCAGCTCGTCAATCGACGCGCCGAAAATGTAGCAGAAGAAGCCTAGGCCGAAGACACCGAAGACGATGCTCGGCACACCGGCCAAGTTGTTGACAGCGATGCGCACGGTGCTGACCAAGAAGCCGGGCTTGGCGTACTCGCGCAAGTACAGCGCAGCCAGCACACCAAACGGCACCACCGCCAACGACATCAGCAAGGTCATGATGACCGTGCCGAAGATCGCCGGCCAGACACCACCTTCGCTGTTGGCTTCGCGCGGTTCACCGCTGAGGAACTCCCACCAGCGCGACAGGTACACGCCCAACTTGCCCAGCACACTCAAACCATTGGGCTGGTACGCGCGCACAATGTCCGCCAACTGCATCTTGGCGCGTGTGCCATCCGCCGTCTCCAACACCAACAAGTGCTTGGCATTCTCGGCGCGCAAGGCCGCGATCTGTTGACCAATCTCAAGGAAGCGCTGCTCGAGCACACGATCGCGCTCCACGCCCGCGCGCTTGGCTGCAAGGTGCGCAGGCGTGTCGGTGCCTTCGCGCAACTCGACGGCGCGCACTTCCAAGCGCGAGGCTTCCAACTGTGCGTTGACCGAGCCGACTTCGTGCGTGGACAACTCTTCCGCGCGTTCGTGACGGGCCACAGAACGCGGGTGTTCGCTTACAAACGCCGCCCATGCTGCGGCAGAGCCTTCGGCCTGCACCTTGCCATCGACTTCGTAGGCCACGGGCACACCGTAGAACCGTCCCGAAGCTGTACCGCGCGCCAAGCGCTCAATCACTGTCATCCACGGATTGAGCTCCGTGCTAGCGATCTCGAAGTCCGAGACCCACTGGTAGTGCAAACCAGTGTACTCGTAGTT
>JBILXQ010000241.1:0-4849 GCA_044378375.1 Planctomycetota bacterium | reverse complement strand
CGTTCTGGTTGCCACCGTTCACGATGCGGAAGCCGATCAGCTGCGTACCGCGCGTGCCACGACCAAAGACCGTGACGCACGGGCCGTTACCGCCACCGTCGATGGTGGCACCGGCGTAGCTGCGCAACATGACCTTCTTGCCCTGGATCACGAGGTTCTCGCGATAGGTGCCCCAGCCCACTTCGATCAACGCACCGTCCTCAGCGCAAGCGAGCGCTTCGGCGATGGTGTCGTAGGGGTTGTGGTAGCTACCGTTCTCGAAGGTCGGATTGGGCGTGGTTTGGTCCACGTAGACGACCTTCACCATGTGGGTCGAGTCCTGCACGTTGTAGTGCAGGTCTTCCACGGGCAAGCCCGCATAGCGCGGATCCGACGAGGAGGTATGCGAGGTGATGACCGTCACAACGGAGTTGCCGTCGTGCTGACCGTCCTGCACACCGTTCACGCGGATCTCTTGCGGGTGGAACCAGTCATCCGTCGTGAAGACCAGTTGCTGCGGCTCCACGCTCATTTGCGAGGGGGCCGAGCTCGACAGGTCGATGGTCACGTTCGCCGTGGGGCGTGTGCTCAACGAGACGAGCACGTGACGGTTGCTGTCGAACGGCAAGGCGAATTGACCGCAGCCCTCATGGCCCTTCTCGTAGATCGTGTTGCCGCAGTGCACGAGCACTTCGACACCACCATCGATGCGATCCTGGAACTCGGGCATGGATGCCGAGGTGCCAGCAGCGCCCGTGGCCGGGATCTCCGTGATGCGCTCAATCGCTTCGCCATGACCATCGTCAACGACCATGGTCTCATTGCCCAGATAGCCGTCTTTGAGCGGCAACGACGGGTGACAGAAGGGACCCGAACGATTGACCACGCGCGGGTCGGTCAGGGCTTCACGCAAGAACGTGGCCAAGGCCTTTTGCTTCTCCGGGCTGTTGCGCAAGGTGCCCACACCTTCCACGTCAGCGTCGAGGTCCGCCGCGTTGACTTCAGCGAAGTCTGCACCGCGAGCGTAGAACTGGATGACCTGCTCGAGCGTCGATGCACCACCATGGTGGAAGTACGGACCGGTCAACGCGATGTTGCGCAAGCCAGGCGTCTTGAAGGTGCCTGCGATCTGCGAACGCTCGTTGGCACCAATCGGCGGGTTCGGCATCAGGTGCGCCACCGTGGGATCACCTTGCTTGAGGCGCTCGACGATCGAGAGCGGACCCACGGAGCTCAAGGCGCCGTTGCCGATGTCTTCGAATGTCGGACGCGCGCCGAGGTTGTAGAAGCCGCGGTCGTAGATGCCGATGCTCTGCGGAGTGCCCATGGTCAGCGTCGCCACGGCCACGCCATCCAATCGCACTTCGTAGTTACCTGCCGGCAAGGCGGGGTCAGGACCCCACTGCATGCCGACTTCCAGGGATACGTTGCATAGTCCGCTCGGCAGCGGTTCCTCGTGCACAGCGACCTCCAAGGTGGCTGCAAACAGAGGCTCAAGGCCTGAACCTGCGGGAGGCATCGGTGCCACCGGGCCAGCCGCCAGTTCGACTTCTACTTCACTGAGGGTGCAGTCGCCTGCAATGCCGGGCACCATGCCGCGAGCAACGAGCTCGCCTTGCGGGGTGAGGATTTCCAGCAGTTTGCCACGCGGATCGACGCCCAAAATGTTCAGCGCGGGGTCCGGGAAGGTTGTCAAAACCGCTTCACCTTCGGCTAGCGAGTCGGCCGTGGCCATGCGCTCGATCCAGCCGTCAGCGTTGTACTGTGACCAGGTCACGCCGGCGAACTCCGGCGCCATGTGGCACGCGTTGCACGCCGCGCCACCGCTCATGTAGATGTTGAGGCCTTCCTTTTGCTCGTCGGTCAGGGCGGACTCATCGCCAGCCGCATAGCGGTCCCAGGGCGTTTGGTCCGAAACGAGCGTCGACTCGTAGCACATGATCGCGAGGCCCCAATAGAGCGAGAAGTTGTGCTCCATTTGGGTGAAGCCACTGGTGCGGCCTTGGCCGTTCCACCATTGCTCGTGGAAGGCAGCCTTGATCATGTCGGAATACTTGACCGACGGCTGCAAGCCGCGGTTGGGGTAGTCCGACAATGCGCCCAAGTGCAAGTCCGTGGTGTCGACCACTTGGTCCTTGAGCGGGCGCATTGAAAGCATCTTGCGGCCAAGCTCTTTGAAGGCTTTGCCGTCGTAGCTCATCTCCACGCTGGAGAGAGCCGGGCCCACGGCTTGGCTGGCCAGCGAGGCCGGCTGAATGGCGACCGATACCCACGCCAAAGTGCCATCCCCTTGGAGCTTGAGCACCTTGGCGCTCTGATCGCGGGCACCAAGATGGTTGACGCCGTTGAATACGCTGTCGGCGCGGCCATCCCAGAAGGTGCGCACATGGTAGATCGAGTTGATCACCGATTGCGCGTTGCGGCCGGCCGTTTGACCGACGTTGATGCCGTGCATCGCAAACGGGTGTCCGGTTTGCTTGACGCCTTGCTCTTCGGCAACTCCAGGCGTGACACCCGTGAAGGTGCGTGCAGGTACGCCCGAAGAGGTCAAGCGATCGTTGCTGTCGCGGGCGACATCCGAATCATGATCGTTCGGATTGGTGCGCTGGGTGAAGGGGAAGTCGGTTCCCTTCACGGTGTAGTTGACACCACCGCCACCTGAGCCGAGCTGGTCAAAGGTGCCGTCGAAACCTGGGTGCAGCTGGGACATCGTGCGTGAGTCCGCACCTGCCTGCCAGTGGCACGTCGCACAGGCGGTCGCACCATCCGAGCCAGCTTGGATGTCCCAGAAGAAGGCCTTGCCCAAGCTCACTGCGGCTTGGAAGTCACGGATGTAGTCGGCCTGCAGGTCGGCCGGCAAAGGGATCGGCAAAGAGGACAAGGGGCCCGCGGACGAAACAGCTTCGGGGCCGCCGGCGACTTCACCCATAGTGGTGCCGTTGCCGCTCTTGCGTCCGCTTTGGCCCGTTGCGTCGGGCAAGAGCAGTGCGGAAGCAGCGACAAGGCCAAGCATCGTCGGCAACATGTGGCTGCCGCGTGCGGGTCTATGCGATTGGTTGTTGAGTTTCATTGCGGAGAGTCAGTTAGTGGTTGTTGTGCACGGATGCCCGTCGAGACGGGAATCCACAGCAACGCTATCCCTGCTCTCTGCTGCGAGAGTCTCTTCTTGTGTGAAGCGAAAACGTTTCAGCGACGAAGCGCGAAAGCCTTTCGCAGTGACTGAATCTTGGACTCGCGCGCGGAAGAAACTGCGCGCAGCAAAAGCAGAAGGCGCGACCCCCCCAGGCCGCGCCTTCTTCGTAGCAACGCGAGCTGCACTCGCGTAGTCACGACCTCAAGGTTGGATCACAAAGCGCAAGCCATCCGAGAGGTTGATGTTGTTCGGCAAAGGCAGGCCGTTGTCGCGGCCATACCATTGGGCATAGACCGTGGTGCCAGGATGCAGCAGTGCCGGTGCCGGCTGGGGCCACAGTTGGCCGGCGAGGAAGCGGTTGAAGTCCAGGCGCAACACACCGCTGCAATCGTTGCCACCGGCGTTGCCACCCGATGAAACGGTGGGGCCGCGATAGATGGTCGACTTGACACACAGCGTACCACCAAAGAAGGGGCGCGCATCGGGGCCACTGACCGAGTAGATGAAGCGGCCGAGCTTCTGGTTGCGCCAGTTGTGGCCTTCAATCACGAAGCCCGAGCCAGCCGACAGGCTCGCTGTGCCAGTCCAGCCCATCTGCGGCACGCAACCGGCCGAGTTGAGCTTGCCTTCGCAGTATGTCGCGGTCTCTAGGCCCAGATCCGCCATCCAGTCGACACGGAACACATCCGCGCAACTGTTGGTGTCACCAGGGACGATGTTGAAGGCATCGGTCTCATACACCACCCAGCGACCCGAGCCAGAGATGCGTTGCGCACGCGCGTGGTTCGAGGTCTCCGTCATGTGGCGGCCACGGCTGACGCGCACCGTGCGCTCGAGCGCCATGTCGCGTACGAAGACATCGGTGAAGTTGTTCACGTCGCCCGCGACGAAGTTCCAAGCCTCCGACAAGAACGACACCCAGCGGCCATCGCTCGACCAGCACGCTTCGGTCGAAGGCAACTGGCCCTCGGCGCCGGCTGTCGAGACCGAGATGCGCTGCGTGACTTGCAGCTGCAAATCCCGCACAAAGATGTCGGTTTGGTAGTTCGTGTCGCCCGGGACGAGCGTCGCTGCCGCGCTTTCAAAGGCCACTTTGCGGCCGTCGGGCGACAAGGTCGGCTTGCGCGAAGGGCCATCACCCTCGGTCCACACGCTGCCCAGGCTGGCGCGCCACAGCAGGTCCGTGGCCAGTTCGCGCACATACACATCCGAGTGGCCGTTCGTGTCCCAGAACACCATGTTGGTGGCGTCCGTGTCCCAGGCGACGCGCGTGCCATCAGCCGAGATCGCGGGGTTGCGGCACTCGCGGTCGGCGAGCACACCTTGGTGTGTCAAGCTGGCGATACGGGTCTCGCCACTCGCCAGCACATGCACATAGATGTCGAGTGCCGGCGAGGTGTCTTGATCGGCGAGGTTCGTGGCGCGGCTTTCATACACGACCGTCGAGCCGTTGGCGCTGATGCGCGCATTCAGGCAGTCACCATTGGCTTGCGTGCCATCGGTGCGCACGCTGAGGCGACGCAAGCCGTTCGTCTGGCGTTCCCACAGGAACACATCCCAAGCACCGTTCGTGTCACCGCTGACGAGATTGTCAGCCTTCGACTCAAACACGACATAGCGCCCATCGGCGCTGATCGACGGCCGCCGTGACTCGCCGTTTGGTTCGGTGCCGGCCGCAAGCGAGATGCGCTTGGTCTCACCCAACGCATAGTCGCGCACGAACACATCCGACTGCGG
>JBILXQ010000240.1:0-4861 GCA_044378375.1 Planctomycetota bacterium | reverse complement strand
GAGGGCCACGGAGAGGTCCGCAGCCCTGAGTTTGCACACTGGTCTGGGCCAGTATCACAAGTTTCCTTCCCCCAACCACTTCACGAGCTCAATCGTGTACAGCTCCGCATCCCCCCCCACCAAGTGCGACCCATCCGAGGTCTTATAGCGATCCCCAGTCCCAAACGAATCCAAGTACGGCACGCCCAGCTCTCCACACATCTCACGCCACAGTCGCGGATCGAACTCGCGATCCTCAACACCCTCGAGCTTGGACATCACCGGCAAGCGCACGCAGGCGATGCGATACCCGCGCTCTTGCAAGCGTGCAAGGTTGGCCCGCAGACGATGGTAGCCGGCTAGGCGCTCGGACTTGTGTTGGGCGAGTAGGTCGATGTAGACGCCGACTTGGCGCTCGGGCTCGATCGCATCGAGCTGGGTCCAGCTCTTGTAGTACGAAGGATCAATGGGGCGGAGCCACTGTTGGCGAGTCACGTCCACGGCGCCGTCGAGCTGATCGTCTAGGCGCATCATCCACGTCTTGCTGCGCTCGCGATCCAACAGCACTTGCATGCGTGGCAGAGGGGGTGTGTAGAGCGCCGCGGGTGTCAAGCAAACCAGCAGGGTGCGCGGAGGCAGGGTTTCCACGGCTTGGAAGAGCAGGTCGTATTGCCCAAAGCCGTACCAGACGACAGCGGCAGGCCGCTCGAGGTCGCGTTCCATCCAACGCAAAGAGATGGCTGCAGATGCGCGGCTGTCGCCAACAACGAGTACAGCGTCTGCGCTGGGGGTTCCGTCCACTTGGACGAGTGCGTTGGCCTGGGGAAGTTCCGTCAGCCAGCGGCGAGGTGCAGGGTCGAACTTCACGACGCCGGATGGACGGTCAACGGGGAACAGCACCAGCCACACGGCAAGGCACACCAGCGTGCCGAGCACGGACCAGAGGATGGGTTGAGCAGTGCGCCAGGAGGGATGCATGGTCAGAACTGGAAGTAGAGGAATGGGGACCCTTCGCCGCGGTCGATCAGACACAGCAGCACAAGGTAGGCGATGCAGAGAGCCACGCGCAGGTGTACGGTTTTCTTGACAGCCCACCACTCATGCGTTGCTTGACCTAGGTGCAGGGCTACCACAGGCAGAAGGAACAGGAGCTGAGGTGTGGCGAGCAGTACGCTGGCCTGGCTCAAACCCTCGCGGCCCCAGCCCCAAGGAGCGAGCCACATTGTGGACACCAGCGCATTCGCTGTCGCGAAGTCGGCAGCGCGGAAATACACCCAGGCGGTATGCACCAACGCATACACGATGACGATGCGCACCAAGCGCATAGGCAACTGGCTGAGGCTGCCTAGAGGCCACGCACCAACCTTGTTGCGGCCATCTAGGCCCAACATCTTCTCGACAGCCAAGCCCACGCCATGGATCCCACCCCACACGAGGAAGTTCCACGATGCACCATGCCACAAGCCACCCAGCAACATGGTGATCGACAAGTTCGCGTAGGTGCGCAGCGTGCCTTTGCGATTGCCACCCAGCGGGATGTACAGATAGTCGCGCAACCACTGCGACAGCGAGATGTGCCAGCGCTTCCAGAACTCCGAGAGGCTGGCTGCGATGTAGGGGTAGCGGAAGTTCTCAGGGAAGTTGAGGCCCATCAACAACGCCAAGCCGATGGCGATGCCTGAGTAGCCCGCGAAGTCAGCGTAGATCTGCGCACCAAAGCAGATCGTCGCCAACCAAGCATCCAGACTGGATGCGGTGAGCGCTTGGGCCGGCTTGTAGATGCGCTCGACCATCTGGGCCAAGCCATCGGCCACAACCACCTTGAGGAACAACCCCGCGATGACGCGGTAGAGGCCCATCTGCACGCGCAGCCAAGTCAACTCGCGGCGCGTGTCGAGCTGTGGAATCAGCTCACTCGCGCGCAGAATCGGGCCAGCGACAAGCTGCGGGAAGAACGAGACGAACAGCACGAAGTCGAGGAAGCTACGACACGGCTTGAGCGTGCCGCGGTAGACATCGATCGTGTAGCTGAGCGTTTGGAAGGTGTAGAAGCTGATGCCTACAGGAACCACCCATGTAGCAAGCCAGCTAGGCTCGGGCTCGACCGTCGCACTCAAGCCCAGCACAGTGCGCACCACCAGTGGCGTGTACTTGAAGAAGCCCAGCAGTCCTAGATTGCTGACCAGCGACAGCAGCAACCAACGCCAGCGCACACGCGCATCCGTCGAAGCCTCAATGCGATTTGCCGAGTAGTAGTCGATGCCCGCCGAGAAGGCAATCAGCAGCAAGTACTCCCAGCGCCACCAACCATAGAACACCAAGCTCAACAGCAAGGTGCCGGCCTTCGCCGAGCGCATCGGCAGCAGTCTCCACACCGCCCACGCGATGAGGAAGAGCGCTAGGAAGGTGACCGAGTCAAAGCGCATTCACTTCTTCGTTTCGCGCGGCGGCGACACCAAGTCGAGCGTGAAGAGCTTCCACGCATTCTCGATCTGATCGAAGTCCACGCCGGCAAAGGCAGCTTCGTTGGCGCGCGTGCGCGCACGATACCCGGCTTCCGCAGCACCGCGTGTGCCCGGCTTGCGCGCCTCTTCGGGGAGCTTGTCGAGCTCTTCCTTATAGGCACTCTTCAGCGTGTCAAAATAGGTAGGCAGGATCTTCTTCCACGCCGGGTTCTTGGCGACATCCTTGCTCTTGTTGAGGAAGTACACCATGGCCCAACCTTGCGCGTAGCAGATGTAGACCTTGGTGGGATCGTAGTACTCGCGCTGCTCGTACTTGATGATCTCCTTCCACGGGATGTGCTTGTCCAACGACACGGCTTCTTTGATCGTGTCGCAGCGCCACGGGTTCACGCCAATCTCCTTGAGCTTGCCGTTCACGATCACGGCACCGCTGAAGTAATCGCCGTACCCTTCGTTGAACCATGTGTGCGGCGGCAACTCGCCCGCGCTGTAGTGGATGTACTGGTGGAAGGCCTCGTGGTACAGCACGATGAAGGTGTCGAGGTCATCGGCGCGCTTGATGGCTTTGGCGTCGGCCGCGTTGTCGTACAGCACCAACTCTTCCGAGCTCGCGTTCCAATAGCCCGCGGTGCGATCTCCGCCACCGTACTGCAAGTACTCATCGCGCGTCTTGCACACGCGCACGGTCGAGACGCGCGTGATCGGCGCGGCCGGAGGGAAGAGCTTCTCGTACTCCTTACGAATGATCGGCAAGTCGGACAGCACACGCTTGATCAGCGGCTTGTCAGGAGAATTTGTCGCGAGGATGTAGTGCTCGGCATCCTCCGCGCGCCAGCCGCGAATGAGCTTCTTGCGCACTTCGATGCGGTACGCAGGGTCGAGCAGCTTGCTGCGCGCGTACATGCGCTCCAGCTTGACCGCATCGCGATCCTCGGGATCCGAAACGGTGGCATCCGTCGCCATCTTGCGCCACAAGGCCACATTCGCTTCCCAATCTTCCTTGGGACAAGTCGCCACAAAGGCCAGCGTGCGCGTAGGTCCGCGCCATTCGTAGGCCCATCCATCAAGACCTGCAATCGCGCCCTTGCCGGGCAGCAACGCGTACTCTTGACCTGTCCACTCTTTGACTTGCTTGGGCTCGCCTTGCGCCTTGCCCAGCGTCCAACCCTTCATCTGCTGACGCGCCCAGCTCTCCAAGCTGGTGATCGGCTCCGCGGCGCGCGCCTTAGTACGCCGCTCACTTGCCTCTTCTTCGTCTGCTGCATCCGCTTCACTCCCTTGCGGAGCTTGGTGCTCGATCCACACCACGGAAAGCTCGGGGCGTTGCGCGCGCTTGGGCTTCTTGGGATCCACCTTCTCTTGGTAGATCAACACCACCCACTGTTCGTCCGGTTGCGCAGGCAGTCCTTCCCATGCTTTGGGCACAGGGAACTCCAAGCCCAGATCAGGACGCTTCTCTGTAGTCCAACCCGCTTGCGCGCTGGCAAGCGAGGACACAGCGGACAGGACCAACGACGCGAGGAGGACGCGGAGGACGGAGCGCATGCCTCTAGGTTGTACCACCTTAGATCTGCACCTTGAGCGGCTTGATGGCGAGCGCACCCGCGATCATCGACAGGATCAGGAACGACAGCACGATCCCGCCTGGGCCGCTGGGTAGCCAACCGAGGTCGGCCGGCGGTTGGGTGTAGCGGATGCGTGCAAAGGGCGAGTCGGCGCCAAAGGCCGGTTCGGCAGGCCATAGCAGCGCGTCGACAAAGCCGCGCCCGCGCTCGCCTTGGATGGTGCGGGGCACCACATCACCGGCAGCGTAGAGCTTGGTCTCGCGCGTACCGCCCAAATCAAAGGCCAACTCGTGCAAGCCGCTGGTACGCGCCACGATCTCGACGAAGGCGCGGCCATCGCGCGCGTTGACGACCAGTGGTGACACCTGCTCGACCCCTTCCGGCAACACGAGCTTCAACTCGCTGATGCGTGCCGCATGCGCAGGCACCAGCTCGATGTCGATGGTCGTACCTCCACCCGCACGGTGATCGACCACGTGTTGCCCCACAGGCGCAGGCGTAACGGGCACCGGCGCAAAGCCATAGCGCACGACAAACTGCGCCACGACCAATGCGAACGGCAGGAACAACGGCACGAAGGGCGTCAAGTTCAGCGCGAGGTACTGCAGGTTGCGGCCGAGCACCTTGAGGATCGCCCAACCCACAATGCGCAAGTCATCCTGCCAGATGCGGATCTCGATCAGGTGTGCCTTGATCTGCTCCTTGGCGGCCTTGATGCGACGCTGCGGCGAGACATGCTTGAACACCCACAGCGCGAAGACGCCGAACACAGCACTCGCGAACACCAAAGCGAAGACATGACCGAGCTGTTCCGGCAACCAGAGCAGCCAGTCAAACAAACGCGTCGTCGCT
>JBILXQ010000239.1:0-4881 GCA_044378375.1 Planctomycetota bacterium | reverse complement strand
CGTGCTTTCGAAACCATCGTGCTCCACCACCACCTGCTCTGCGCGCACACCCAACGCCAGCAAGTCCGCCTGCACACCACCGGAAATGGCCACACACCCCGCCTGCAGTTGGGCACACTCCAACAACTCGGCACGCCGCAAGCGGCCCTCGGGCACGCGATGCACCTCTAGAAAGACCCCCTTGCGTCCATTGCGCAACAACGGCAAAGCTGCCTCTACTTCACGCGCGTAGACAAAGGCCTGCGGATGCTCGCGCGCCACGACTCGCGCGGCATTGCGGGCGAACGTGCGCTCCTGCAAACGCGCAGGCCAGTATTGCCAGCGAACCGGAACTGCATCGATCCAATCCACACAAGGTACAGCTCGCACCACGGGCCTCGGTCCCGCCGGGACGCCATACCAAGTGTACACATCAATCCCGGCAGGCAGAGGCTCTACCTGTGCGCGCAGGGCATGCAACACCGTGGTGCGATAGCCACAGCGCTCGAACGCAGCTGAAGTCTGCACAACTTGCAAAGCTTGCGCACGCTGCGACGGCAGGCGCGTGTTGGCCACAACCACGATCTCACGCGCGTGACTCACTTGTCTGTCGTGCCCCCAATGCCGTCCGCGTACCCCAAAGCACCAAAGCGTTGCTTCATCGCCTCGACTTCACGGGGTGATAGCAACACCTCGTCCTTGGGAATCGGCATGGACCGGTCCCAAGCCCGCAGATCAGTCAACAACTGCAAAGCCACCTCAGGATGCTTGGCCAGCACGTCCTGCTCTTCGCGCGGGTCCGCAACCAAGTCGTAGAGCTGGACCCGCATAGGCGCCTTGGGGTCCAGCAAGGTCGGCGCGTCCAGTTCTCTTGACGGTGCCCAGAGCTTCCAACGCGGGCTGCGGATCGTCGTCCACAGTCCGTTCTCTGCGAACGAGTACTCACGCAGTGCCGCAGTCTGACCCCGGATCAACGGCAGCATGCTGCGCCCATCGACCACTTCACGGGGCTCTTGACTCTGGGGCACCGTTGCGCCCAGCAGCTCGCACACAGTCGGCAGTACATCGATGGTATCGGTAATCGCTGCAACGCGGGTGCCCGCGGGAAGCGCTGTGGGCAGGCGCATCACCAGCGGAATCAACAGGTTCGTCTGGACCATGTGATTGTGCTCCCACAACCCTTGCTCGCCCAAGGACTCACCATGGTCGCTGGTGACGATGACCAGGGTTTGGTCCAGCACACCGCGTGTTTGGAGCGTCTCCAGGAGCGCGCCGATCTGCGCGTCTGCCTGAGTTACACCTCCATAGTACAGGTCACGAATCTGCTGCTCGTCGGCCGCTGTCAATTTTGCTTCACCACGCTCGATCATCTCGCGGTGGTGCGAATAGAAGGCGCTCACAGGCCCCTTGTAGTTGGGATCTACATACAGCTGCCTGTACTCCTGCGGTGGGTCGTACGGCGTGTGGGTCGAGTACAGATGCACCATGGCGAAGAAGCGCCGGTCAGAGTGGTCCCGCAGCCATGCATCCGCAACCGGCCCCACACCGCCCGACAGTTTCTGCTCGATCTTGGTCTGCACAATCCACAACAGCAGGTCGGAGCGGAACTGACTCCAAGCATCGCCGACGACGACGAGGTCATGACCTGCGAACTCTTCGTAGTACACATCAAAGCCACGCAACAACCCTGAACCTGTGGACAGCGTGCCGGTGTGAAAGGTCGCGGAGAGCCAATCATCTGCTTCAAACGCACCACCGGTGGTGCGTGGCGCAGCTTTGATCCACGACGCCAGCGTCGTGTTGGGCAACATGCGCCGACCGGGCTCCATGCGCACCAAGCCGTGGCGCCGTGGGTACTTGCCAGTCAGGGTCGAACCAAAGCTGGTCCATGTGAACGGAGCTTGCGTGTGGTGGTTCTCAAAGACCACACCTTCACGCGCCAGTCGATCGATATGGGGTGTCTGCACGCGCGCATCGCCGTAGCAACCCAAGGTGTCTTGGCGCAAGGCATCGACGACAACCAGCAGGATGTTGGGCGTCTCTGCGTTCCGGCTATCGATGACGCCGCGCTCGCCCAAACCTTCACCGCGTGCAGCCAAAAAGAAGGCACCACCAAGTGCCACGCCACCAATGACGAACGCCAGGGGCAAGGCCACGCGCCGCGCAGCACGCACAGCGGGTGCAGCGACGAACCGCGCGATGACGATGGCGAGGAGCAAAATGCCCAAGCTCGCCAACAAGCGCTTGGGCGACGTCGCGGGCGAACCGTAGAAAACAATCGGACGCGTGTGCCACCACAGCTCCACGAACAACAGCATGGCAAACGTGGCACCAAAGGCTCGTTCCGCACGCGCTTGAACGAACCAGCGCGGCACGACCAAGCCAAATACCAACGAGGCCACGGCAGCGACCACGAAGCCCAACAACACATACTGAAAGACAGCTGCAGCGAGACAGCCAAGGCCTTCCGCCATGCCAAACTCGGCCAAGGTGCCGAGCCACGTGATGCAGCCGTCAAGGAAACCGAACACGGCGCCGACGAGCCCTCCCACTCCGAGAGCGGTCGCCAAAGTTGAGTTCCCGCGTCCGTGTACACCTGCCTGCTGCATGGAAGTATCCTGCTCTACACGAACGGCTTTGGGAAGCCTCACGCGCCGCCCTAGGCCAGCCGGTAGCTCAAAGCGTTGTGGGAGCGTTGCACATCGACCGCTGCATCCGGCACCAAGTAGCGCAACTCCCGCACGGTGCCGTCGCGCAGCAACGCTTCTTGCGTGTAGCAGCGTTCCTCCACGGCCAAGCCGGAGCCATCGATGCTGTAGAGCCGCTCCAAGATCATGCCCGGCACGGTCGTGCCATCGCGCCGCGCCAGCGCAGACACGAGGCGCACACCGTCACCCGACACATGCACTTCAGGCTGCAGGGCAAAGGCACTCGATACGCGCGGATAGGCCCAGCCCAAGACACCTTGGCGCGCGATGCGCAAGGGAACCTTGAGCGCCTCCAGTGGTGTGCCAGCTCGCCACGCCACACGCGCCAACCATGAAGAAAAGCGCAGTTCCGTGCGATTGGCCCGCCAAGCGTCAGCGAAGCGCCAGCCGCCCCAACGACCGGACCAATCGGCGGCATTGCGGCCTCCATGACGGCAACGCTCCAGCAGATCACGGTCTCGGTCCTTGCTCCACACACGCAACAAGCCCGCACCGTGGGGCGAACCATGATGCAGGTTGACCGCAGGTCGAGAGCCGCGGATCCAGGCCACCACACACGGGTCCTCCAAGCGCACCAACTGCGCATCGGGGAACCACTGCACGCTCAGATCCAAGGTACCCGCGGCCGAGCGCGTCGCTGGTGCCACGGTCACGCACTCTTGCAAGGCAGGTAAGGCGCGCGCCATCCACATGGCGTGACCAGCCCAAAACACGGGGCATTGATAGCTGTGTGTGCGACCAGGTCCCGGCAGGTGGCTCTGAGGGGCTCCGCGTGCATCCAAGTGGCGCGCCCACGCACGGAAGGCGCGCAACGCGGCATGGGCATAGCGCGGTGTGCGGAACAGGCGCCAGCCCGAAGCGAGTGCGTACACGTCAAAAGGATGTGACGCAACCTCATAGGTAGCGCCCCAATACCACGGCTTGGCTTCAACCAGACCCACTTTGATGCCGTCAGGCCCCTGCAAACCGCATACAAAGTCCAGCCCGCGCGTGATGGGCCGCGCATAGATGGGGTCACGCACCGAGCGTCGCAGCGTCTCGAGCGCGTAGAGCAAGAAGCCACTGACGCGCGACTGGTAGAACGCAGACACATCGCCAGCACCGGGATGCGCAGCACCCCATTCCAGCGGGTGATACGGATAGCTGCCATCGGCGTGTTGGATCCCCTCCAACATGCCCACGGCTTCCATGGCTGCACGCTCAAACTCGGGGGCAGGATCCAGAGTCCAAGCACTGGCCAGTCCGGTGAGTCCCCACGCGCGTTGGGCCGGGATGCCCTTGTCCAACACGGCATAGCGCAGGTAGGTCCGCGCATGCAGCACACTCGCCGCTGCAAAGCTCTCGCGATCCGCCGCTGACAAGTGCGCACCTTGCTCACGCACCAATTGAGCGAGAGCATCCGCACAAGCGCCGCCATCGATCACCGAATTGGAGCAGTTGAACGGATCATGCCGCCCAGGCCGGAAGGTGTGGCACTCACTACCCTCCTCACGCACCAAGTTGGCGACAGCGCGTCGCGCTTGTTGAACGGCCACTGCCAGCAAGTGCTCGCGGTCCGCTTGCGGATCGTGCTTGAGCAACTCACACGCCAAGACGATACCGCCCACATTCTTGCCGGTGTGCTCCACTTTGTGAGCCGGGCACATCCAACGACCGGTGCCGTCGTCGAGGCTCAGCAACCACGCCCACACGCGCCGCAGCGGCGCAAGGAACTCTTCATCGATGCGTGTGTCACCGGCTTTCAGCGTACTCATGCGCGACTCCGTTGGCCCCAAGGCATGGCTAGCCAAGTTGTCAGTAACGGCAGGGCAGGCTCTGGTGTCGCGCGCGACACGAGATGAGCTGCCAAGTCCAATCCACTTGACAACCATGCGCACAGCGCACCCGCGAGCCCGAAGCGCTGGGAATGATAAGTGTAGCGGTCTCGATGCCACACGGCCGCAAAGTCCGTGCGTTGCGCGGTGCTGGCACCGCCTACATGCTCGACTACTGCTGCTGGCAGATACGCGACCAAACGACCTAGTTCGCGCAAGCGCGCGCACAGCTCCACATCACTGAAGAAGAGCTGCATGGAAGGATCGACTCCACCACACAAGTCCCAATCCGCACGACGCACAAGCAGACAGGCACCCGGCGGTTGTTCGACATTGCCCATGCGCTCGTGATCGACATCCAAGGCATGCCAGCGTTTCCA
>JBILXQ010000238.1:0-4890 GCA_044378375.1 Planctomycetota bacterium | reverse complement strand
TTCTTGTAGTTGTCCTTGTCGGTATCGGTGTTGACGCCAACGAGAGCGAAGGGCTTGTCCTTGAGACGCTGCACGAGCGTCTTCTCGTGGGGAATCATCCCCACGCAAGGGCCTCACCAGAAGCCCCAGAAGTCGAGCACCACCACCTTTCCGCGATAGTCCGACAGCTTGAACTCCACGCCATCGACATCTTTGGTGGTGAAGTCCGGTGCCAACGAACCGATCGAAAGATTGCGCTCGCTATTGAGCACACCGCGAGCGCGGCGCGCTTCCGGCGTGTTGGGATAGTCCTTCGCCAAGCGCTCGTACAGCTCGAGCTTCTTCTTGGCGGCCTCAGGATCATTGGCGCGCGCGATCACATCCGGCATGGCGAACAGCACGCGCGCCTTCATCGCTTCGCGTGTCGTCGCCGCCAACAGCGTGTCGAGCAACTCCAAGGTGCGCTTGGCATCGAGACTGCCGGTGCCGCCCTCGCCGCGAAGGTAGTTGAACGCGACCTCCATCGCAGCCGAGTCGGCATGCTCACTGACCAGCTTCTGGTACCAGCGCGACTTGCACTCCAGCACCGTGGCAAGCTCGCGCCCCGAGGTAGAGACTTGCTGCAAGCACCAAGTCAACGCGTCGGGCTGGCCTTGGTCCGCCAACTGCTCGTTGAGCGGGAACCACTTCGCCAATGGCGAGGCCGGCCACTCCTCGCGCGGCAGCCCTTTGGCCCGCGCAGCTTGCGTTGCCTCACGCCAGACCTTGTAGTCCTCGGCCATGGCGGCGTCGTTGGCCTTCCAAGCGGCCTGCAACTTGTCGCGTTCGGCCTGCGAGGCCTCGGCCTTGGTAGGTACGGATTGAGACGCTTGGGGGGCCGACTGCGTAGGCGCAGTCGCCTGTCCCAAGGCCAAACACAGGAGCAGCAGAGTGGCTTGCATAAGCTAGGTGAAGGGTACGCCCGGACACGGCACGGCGTGAGCGGTTCCCCCATTCCCGGGTAAGGATTGTGGCC
Organism: Planctomycetota bacterium; assembly: GCA_044378375.1. Lineage (GTDB taxonomy): Bacteria > Planctomycetota > UBA1135 > UBA1135 > SXXH01. The sequence continues at coordinate 3,896 of JBILXQ010000238.1, read as the reverse complement.
TGTAGCCCCGCGCCTTGCCATGGGGGCCATCTATATACTCACTACGTGATGGACAGTCCCACAGCCGCCCACTTGGACCTGCATCCCCAGGACCTTCCCCAGGATCTTCCCCAGAACCTCCACCCGGGGCTGCCTCCCGAGCGCGCCAGTCGCGCCACGCAAGGGCCGCACGCACAGGAGCTGGAGCGCCTCGCCGGCAAGATCGAGGACGGTGTGCGCATCACACCCGCCGAGGGACTGTTCCTGCATGACCATGCCGACCTGTTGCTGCTCGGGCGCTTGGCCGACACGGTGCGCGCGCGCAAACATCCCGAAGGCCGCGTGACCTACATCGTCGATCGCAACCTGAACCCCACCAATGTGTGCATCACGGATTGCGGGTTCTGCGCCTTCTACCGGCGTCCGGGCGCCGAAGGTGCGTATGTCATGGAGCGTCCGGAGCTGCATCGGCGCATGCAAGAGTTGGTCGACATTGGTGGCCGGCAAGTGTTGATGCAGGGCGGTCACCATCCGCGTTTGAAGACGGCGTGGTGGTGTGAGCTGTTCGAAGACCTGCGCCAGCGTTTCCCGCTGATCAACTTGCACGCGTTGTCGGCGCCCGAGTTGGATCACTTGGCCAAGCTCGACAAGCGTCCCGTGGAAGCCGTGTTGCGCGACTTGATCGCAGCGGGCTTGGGCTCGGTGCCTGGTGCGGGTGCCGAGATGCTCGTCGAGCGCGTGCGCACCATCATTGCGCCCAAGAAGACCAGCACGGATCGCTGGCTCGCTGTGCATCGCGCGGTGCACGAAGCGGGACTGCGTTCCTCGGCCACGATGATGTTCGGGCACGTGGAGACGCATGCGGAACGCATCGAGCACATGGAGCGTTTGCGCGCGCTGCAAGATGACACCGGCGGCTTCACGGCCTTTGCGTGTTGGACCATGCAACCGGAAGGTGTGCCGCAACAAGAGCTGTACCCGCGCAAAGCGACGCCCGGCACCTACCTGCGTGTGCAAGCTTTGGCGCGCATCTATCTCGACAACATCGACAACATGCAGACCTCGTATGTGACCCAAGGCTTGAAGGCGGCGCAGATGACCTTGCGCATGGGTTGCAATGACTTCGGCGGCACGATGCTGGAAGAGAATGTGGTGTCGGCGGCTGGTTGCTTCCACCTCGCGCCCATCGAGAAGCTCGAGCAGCAGATCCGTCGTGCGGGCTTTACACCTGTGCGCCGCAACAGCTGGTACGGCTTGGATGATGCACGCCTTGGTGCGCCCACTGGACCGTGCAACCGCGCTGAGGCTGCGACGCACAAGGGCGCGCCGGCCGGAGGTGTCGCATGAGACTGCTACGCACAGCCGAACGTGCGGGCATTGCGGACCTGGCGCACAAGGTGCTAGCAGGAGAGCGCCTCTCGCGCGCCGATGGTGTGCGCTTGTACCACGCGGATCTCTATGCGGTGGGCGAGTTGGCGAACCACGTGCGTGAGCGCCTGCATGGCGATCGCACGTACTTCAATGTCAATCAACACGTCAACTACACCAACATCTGCAACAAGCTGTGCCGCTTCTGCGCCTTCCAGCGTTTGCCGAATCAAGAGGGTGCGTACTGGATGACGCCTGAACAGGTGGGCCAGAAGATCACGGCCCAACTGCACCACCCTGTGACGGAAGTGCACATGGTGGCGGGTATCCATCCCAAGCTCGACTACCAGTACTACTTGGACATCCTGCGTGCCGCCAAGCGCGCACGTCCAACGATTCATGTCAAAGCCTTCACCATGGTCGAGCTCGACCAGATCGCGAAGAAGGCCAAGAAACCGCTGCAGGAAGTGCTGCCTGAACTGATCGAAGCGGGACTTGGTTCGTGTCCCGGCGGTGGAGCCGAGGTGTTCGCCGAGCGCGTGCACCAAGAGAGCTACCACCTCAAGATGAGCGGCGAGCAGTGGCTCGAGACCGCGCGCACCGTGCATCGTGCGGGACTGCGCAGCAACTGCACCATGCTGCACGGGCACATCGAGACCATCGAAGAGCGCGTGGATCATCTCGATCGCCTGCGCTTGCTGCAGGACGAGACTGGCGGTTTCCAAACCTACATCCCGCTCTCGTTCCATCCCGACAACACGGAAATGGCCGAGATTCCCGGCCCTACCGCGCTCGACGAGTTGCGCGAAATCGCGGTTGCACGCTTGCTGCTCGACAACATCGCGCACATCAAGGCCTATTGGATCTTGATGGATGTGCCCGTGGCGCAAAGTGCGCTGGCCTTCGGCGCCGACGATGTGGACGGCACCGTGGTGGAAGAAAAGATCTACCATGAGGCCGGTGCCACGACGCCGCAAGAAGTCGCCCGCGAAGAGTTGGTGCGCTGGATCCGCGATGCCGGTCGCGTGCCTGTTGAGCGTGACACCCTGTACCAAGTGGTCTGGAGTGATGATCCGCAAGAAGCTCAAGTAGGCGACGCCGTGCCGGTGGGAGCCTGCGGCACCCACACGAAGCCTTCTGCCTCGCTGCCGAAGGCTTCGCACTGACCGCGGCTCGCACGCCAAGCGACCAGCGCACAAACCAACGCATCCAGCCTGTCTTCGCGCTGCTTCCAGACTTTGGGCCGGCAATCCCCGAGCTCAAGCGCCGCACGCACCTGCGCGAAATCCAGCACGCGTGGTGCGCGCAAGTCTTCCAGCAGGTCGAGTGCGCGCGCGTACTCGGAACGATGCAGCGTGTCGTCGCCCTTGCGTTTGTAGGCCAAACGCCGCGCCAAGTTCCACATGCGCACCCACGCGGCGTGCGGATAGACCTCATGCACCTGTCGCGCAGCAGGCGAGGCGATGCGTGGTGGCCACTCAAAGCCCAAGTCCGCGAGCTGCACGCCTAGTGCTTCTCCGCGCGGTCCGCTGCCATCGAACGACAACAAGCGGCGATTGGCGGGGTAAGCACCCGCACCATACTTGCCGAGACGTACTTGGAGCAGACGATCGCACGCGCGCAGTCCGGTCTCATTCCACACGACCAACGGTGCATCCACACCAAGGCTGCACGTCGCAGCCGCATGCGTGCGCACGAAAGCCACCACTTCCGCATCGCTGCGCAAGTCCGCGAATTCCAACACACGCACGCTGTATCCGCGGCCTGCGGCCAGTGCACATGCGCCGGTGTTGTTGCGGCGCGACCATGCCAGATCAAGTCCAATCCAAGCAGCGCGACCAGCCTGCTGTGTGTCACGTTTGCTGGACATGCACACGCTGACCTGTGGTCAAGTGATGGTGTTCCGCACGCCACAAGCCGGCTTGCAAACGCAAGTAGCCCACTTGCGGCTTGCCGTAGGGCAACCCCAAGCCGCCCGCATTGACGCAGGCCGCCGCATCCACGAGGGCGACACCGCCTGCTTCATGAATGTGACCACACGCAAAGGCCCCCGTATGGCTAGCCAGCCAACTGCGCAGGTACACACTGCCTACGTGCCTGCGACCATCCCACAAACGATCCAAGGCTGTGTGCGCTGGCGGTGCATGTGCCAACAGCAACTCGCAAACTGGTACTCCACGCAAAGCCGCACCTTCATCGCTCCATTCGTAGGGAAAGCCAAAGAACCCCGGCCCCGCGCCGCCAAAACCGGCGATGCGCACATCCCCCACGCTCACCACACGCCCATCGATGTTGCCAGCGAAGACCGCGTCCGCGGGGAAGGTAGTCAGATCGTGATTGCCGGGCACCCACAGCACCGGCGCACCCAAGGCTCGAACGCGCTGCAGCACCTGCGCCACCGAAGCCAAGTAGGCCGCGTCCTTCTGCGGAGTGCGGTTGCGTTGGTAGCCCAACTCGGGCGTGCCAATGTCCCCGACCAAAAGCACCGCCGTCAGCGACTGCGTGACCAACTCGGTGCACACCTGTTCGAGGTGCTGCATGTGAGCGTG
>JBILXQ010000237.1:0-4906 GCA_044378375.1 Planctomycetota bacterium | reverse complement strand
ATCGAGCGCTTGGTAGCCAAGGTCTCGACCTTGCGCGCGAATGGCCGCGATCTGGCGGCACTAGCCAGCTCGCTCGCTCCTGCGCGCGGCTTGAAAGAGAAGCTGGCCGGCTGCAATGCGCTGTACTTGGCGGACATTGCCAACCGCTTGGACCCGCTTGAGGAGCTCGTCGCGCGCATCCGCACCACCTTGGTCGATGCGCCGCCGCTGACGCTCAAAGACGGCGGGCTCGTGCGACCTGGTGTGCATGCCGAGTTGGACGAGCTGCGCACCATCGCTGGGGACGCCAAGAGTTGGATGGCGCGCTTCCAAGCCGATGAGATCGAGAAGAGCGGCATGCCCGGTCTCAAGGTCGGCTTCAACTCGGTCTTCGGCTACTTCATCGAGGTGCCGCGCGGCCAAGTGGACCGCGTGCCGCCGCAGTACATCCGCAAGCAGACTGTCAAAAACGCTGAACGCTACATCACGCCCGAGCTCAAGGAGATGGAGGACAAAGTCCTGCACGCTGAAGAGCGTGCCCAAGACTTGGAGTACCGCATCTTCGAGGAGCTGCGCGACGCGACCGGACGCGAGTTGACCCGTATCTTGCGCACGGCGGGTGCCTTGGCCGAGCTGGATGTGCTGACCTCATTGGCCCAGAAAGCCGCAGAGAACCGCTATTGCGCGCCTACGATCGACGAGGGCGAAACCTTGCGCATCTTGGATGGCCGGCACCCCGTGGTGGAGCGCAACCCGCGCGCGGAAGCCTTCGTGCCGAATGATGCCAAGCTGAACCGCAGCGACCGCATGGTGACCATCATCACCGGTCCCAACATGGCGGGTAAGTCGACCTACATCCGCCAAGTGGCCCTGATCGTCATCTTGGCCCAGATCGGCTCCTTTGTGCCCGCAGCCGAAGCGCGTATCGGCGTGGTCGATCGCGTCTTCACCCGCATTGGTGCGGCAGATGACATTGCACGCAACGCTTCGACCTTCATGGTCGAGATGCTCGAGATCGCCAACATCTTGAACAATGCGAGTCCGCGGTCTTTGGTGGTGCTCGACGAAGTGGGCCGCGGCACCAGCACCTTTGATGGACTAGCTCTGGCCTGGGCCATCGTCGAGCACCTGCACGAGACCATTCGTGCACGCAGCTTGTTCGCCACGCACTACCACCAACTGGTGGACCTTGCCGAACGCCACAAGGGCGTCTGCAACATGCATGTGGCGGTGCGCGAGTGGAACGATGAGATCGTCTTCCTGCACAAGCTGGTCGAAGGCGGCACTGATCGTTCGTGGGGCATCCATGTGGCACGCATCGCCGGCGTGCCGAGGCCTGTGATCGAACGCGCCAAGCAAGTCTTGGCGGATGTGGAGAAGGATGCCGAGGATCTGGCTCCCAAACTCTCGCGCAGCGCCAAGACCAAGCGCGACGATGCCCAGCAGCTCTCCTTGTTCACCCCGCCGTCCTCGGCGGTAGAGACCGAACTGAGCAAGCTGGATGTGGATCGCATCACGCCGATCGAGGCGTTGATGATCTTGCGTGATCTGCGTTCCAAGCTGCCGTGATGATCGATCGCTTCATCCCCCTGTCGACGCGCCTGGCGGTGCTGTTTGGTGGTGCGCACCAGCAGTTCGGCTGGGCTTTCTTCTCCTTCGGGATGTTGTTCACGCTGATCTTCGTGCCCGCCACGGATTTGTCCTTTGTGACCTTTCGCGGCGAGATGCAGACAGCCCCTGCAGTGGTGACGGATGTGACCGAGACGCGCTACTCCGAGGGTGGCGGCAAAGGCCGTCGCGGTACGCGCGTGATGGAGGTGCACTACCGCTGGACCGATCCTGCTGGTGCCGAGCGGCAAGCGAGCTCCTTCGATGTGCGCAACAATCTGGAGGTTGGTGACACAGCGAATGTCGAGTACTTGGTTGCCGACCCCGAACGCTCGCGACTAGTAGGGCTGCGGCGTGCTCCGATCACCGCGCTGGCCTTGCTAGTGCTGATCTTCCCTGCTGCAGGTTTGGGCCTGACTATGTGGGGTCGGCACAAGGCGCGCCAGCAGTTGCGCCTGCTCGAACACGGTCAGTTGTTGGATGCCTTGGTGCTCAGCGTCGACTCACGCAAGTACGGTAAACGGCAACGCCAGTACACACTGAGCTTGCGCGTGCCAGCCGAGGGCGAACCTCACGACATCGTCGGCCATGTGACCCTCGATGCCAGCGCCGCTGCCGTAGGAGCGCGAGTGCAAGTCCTGATGCATCGCGCACTCGGCGAACGCGCGGAACGCATGCAACTGTGCTTGCTGCGTGAGATTGCCACTCACCCGCGCATCAGCAGCGAGGGTGCACAGGTCGAGCCCACCAGCGCCGGTCGCGTGGCGCTGCGGATGGCGCTACCTACCCTGCTGTGCACGGCGCTGTTGGTGTACATGCTGCTGAGCTGATGGGTCCAGGCCTCGGGCTCACTGCACATCACGCGCCACGCGCACACCATAGGAGTCTTGTCGCTCGTTCATGAGCGCACCGAAGCGATAGCTGGAGCGCATCTTGGCGGGAATCGAGTAGAAGTTCCCGCCGCGCAGCACGCGATTGGGCGTGTCTTTCCAGGGCATGACTGGGTCACGCAACGGCCCCTCGGGAATGGGCGCGTACGCATCCAAGGCCCACTCGGCGACATTGCCGTGCATGTCATGCAAACCATACGCATTGGGACGGAACGAGCCACACGGCGCATGCACCGCGTGGCGATCATCGTGATCGGTGACCGATTCCAAAGTAGCCGCGGCAGGCGAGAGCTTGCGCAGCGAACGCTCCGCGAGGTTGGCATATCCATACACCGACTCCGGTGTGGCACCACTCGACCAAGGTGTGGGAGTGCCCGCGCGTGCTGCTGCTTCCCAGCGCGCTTCTGTCGGCAAATCCAGACCAAAACGCACCAGCAACTCGCGCGCTTCATTCCAAGTGATGTGCTCAACAGGATGCAAGGTCGACACCAGCAACTTGGAAGTGTCCTCGCGAATGGCCGCAGGATTGACCCCGGCAAGCCGCTTCCACTGCGCTTGCGTCACTTCGTACTTGCCCAGGAAGTACGGTGACAGATGCACCACACGGACAGGAGCCTCGTCCGATTCGGCCATGCTGTCATAGCCGGCCGCGCGCGAATCCTTGGCTTGCGCGCCTTGGGTCGTGGTGCCTCCCGGCAGAAGCACGAGGACGATGCCCGTAGCTTCTTCAAGCTGGTACGCACCGTCTGCGTTGCGCACAGGTGCTGTGCCTGATGCCACCAACAGGAACTCGTACAACCCGCTTGCAGGATCCAGACCCAAGGGCAACAGGCCTTCTTGAGCCACGAGTTGCCCGCCTTTCCAGCGCGTTTGTGCATAGCGCGGTGCTGCCGCAATCTCCTGCAAGGCTGTACGCCAGCGTGCCTGCGCAGCGTCGCTGCTGATCGTTTGCGCATACACCTCACGCGCTACATCGGCACGGCGCTGCACACCCCAACCGCGTGTCGCGTGCACGCCACGCGATGCGAGACCGCCAGTGCCTTCATCGGCGAAGGCCTCTAGCTGAGCGATCAAGCGCGTCAACATGTGGTCCCACCATTGGTCGCCCGCATCCGCGTAGCGCCATGTCCGGTATGCTTGACCTTCGACACGACCTTTGTCGACCTCAACGCCGACCGCTTGCACCTCTTCACGGCGCTTGGCGCGCTGGCTGTCCTCTGTCCAGCGCGCCAGTTCGCGTTCCAGCGGCTTGATGATCAGGCCGCGCCGACGGCGTTCCGCTGCGTCCATCTCACCATCCATGATGGAATCCGCAGTGCGACTGGCATCCTCAAAGCGCCCATTGGCGAAGTAGGCCCACATCAACACGGACAAGAGGCGCACTCGCTCTTCGGGCGTGGCGATCGACACGGCGTGCTGAGCTAGCACAAGCCCCTTGGGCTCTTCACCATAGACGCGCGTTCCGGTGTTGGGATCGATGTACTTCATGCACAGCACAGCCACCGACACACCATCCGTGGGCAAGTCAGGTTGCTGCAACACCGTCTCCGCCGTAGGCATCGCAGGCCACGGCTCCTCACCCAACATGCGACGCATCCAGACGCACTGGGTCTCCGCACGCTTCCACTCGGCATAGCGCGGCCAACTCTGGAAGTCGGCCTCCACTTGCTCGGGAGTGCGCGGCAAAGCGCGCTCGCGCAACTTGGCCAACTGTGCGCGATGCCCTGCGAGACCTGGGCGCAGTTGAGCCGAACTGGGAGAACCTTCGAGCAGCGTGCGCGACCGCGCTAGCCAAGCATCCATCTTGGATGACAGCGCCGAGCTGACAGGCCAGAGCTGGTCGGCGTCTGCGCTCAGGTCCTCCAGCTCTTTCTGTGCCGAGAGCGACAACACATCCTCGGTGCGCTGCTGGGCCAGGACGGTCTGTGCTTGCGAGTCGAGCTCGGCTGCGTGAGCGCGGCGTGATTCGCGCATGGTCAGGACGATACCCGCGACGAGAATGGTGAGCGATGCAAAGAGCGCGCCCGACAAGGCTCGGTTGCGCTGCACCCACTTCTTGGTCTCAGCCCAAGTGCCGGTGTCGAACGCTTGGACGGTCCGGCCCGCAAGGAAACGCTCCAATTCATCGGCGAGCGCAGCCATGTTGGCGTAGCGCTGCTCCGGTGCGCGAACCATGGCACGCTCGCAGATCGCCACCAACTCGGGAGGAGCGGTGCGTGTACGAATGGGTTCAGGCGGCCCAGCCAGTACACGAGCCAGTACCACCTCCGACTGGGTCTTTTCGCCGCGGGCAATGTAAGGCGGCGTTCCCACCAACAGGTGGTACAGCAACGCACCAACGGCATAGACATCGGCTTGCGGCCCCATGCGCGCCAAGTCACCTTGGGCTTGCTCGGGACTCATGTAAGCCGGCGTGCCCACGGCGGCGC
>JBILXQ010000236.1:0-4907 GCA_044378375.1 Planctomycetota bacterium | reverse complement strand
TTCTGTTGGTGGCACCTTTGGTGGCCTTGGGTTTGTGGTGGGCGCGTCGTCCCGCCGGCCGTGTGACCGCGGAGGCCACGCTCGTGACCACGGTGCGTCCCTCGTGGCGTCAACGCACACGCGTCGTGCCGCTGCTGCTGCAAGTGGCGGCGATTGTGTGTGTGTCCGTGGCCTTGGCGCGCCCGCTGAAGGGCAAGGTTGAGTTTCAAAGCGAAAGCGAAGGTGTCGACATTGCGTTGGTCGTGGATCGCTCGGGATCCATGCAGCACGAAGATTTGGAGAAGGGCCGCTCGCGACTGGAAGTCGTCAAGCAAGTGGTGCGCGACTTTGCAGCGCGGCGCATGGGCGATCGCGAAGGTGCAGCGGATGCGTGTGCGTTGATTGTGTTCGCGCACTATCCGCAGATTCTGTGTCCGTACACGCTCGATGTGGATGCCATCACCGGCTTCATCGAGGAGTTGAAGCCCGTCACCAACCGCGCGGAAGACGGCACCGGCATCGGCGTGGGTTTGGCGAAAGCTGTGCAGACGCTGCAAGCCTCGCAAGCCCGTTCGCGTGTGGTGGTGTTGTTGACCGATGGTGAGAACAACATCGATGACATTCCGCCGTTGGAGGCGGCCGATCTAGCGCGCAAGCAAGGCGTGAAGGTCTACACCATCTTTGCGGGCCGCTACGCCTATGCGTTTGATGCCTTTGGCCGTGCGGTGCCCACACAACGCGAGATCGACACCAGCGAGCTCCAAGAGATCGCCTTGCGCACCAAGGGCCGCTTCTTCCGCGCGCGCGACCAGGCCGAACTGGAACGAGCCTACGCCGAAATCGAAGCACTCGAGCGCACTAAGCGCGTCACCACGCAACACGCGGAAAGCTACGACGGCTATCGCCTGTGGTTGTTGCCGGCCTTGGTGCTGCAGGCCTTGGCGTTCCTCGCCTGGCGCACGGTGTGGAGGTCGTTGCCGTGATGAGCGTCCTCGGCCTGACCTTCTTGGGCTTTGATTGGCAAGAGCCGTGGGCTTTGTGGTGGCTCGCTGCTGTGCCGGTCGCCGCTGCGGTGGCGTGGATGACCGCACGCGTGAGCCTGCGCGCGCGTCGCATTTTGGTTTCCAAGCGCATGGAGCGGCGGCTCTTTGCCGGGTATAGCGCGCGGCGTGCTGCCGTGCGCACGCTGGCAGGTGTCCTGAGCCTGATCTTCTTGGTGTTGGCGCTCGCAGGCCCTGTGCGCGGCTACACCTTGCGCGAGGTACGCAAGCGCGGCTTGGATGTGGTCGTGTGTCTCGACACCAGCCGCTCGATGCTGGTGCAAGACTTGTCTCCGGATCGTCTCGCGCGTGCCAAGCGTGAGGTACGCGGCCTCTTGGAACGCTTGAAGGGTGACCGCGCTGCGTTGCTGGCCTTCTCGGGTGATGTGCGTGAAGTCGCGCCTCTCACCTCCGATGCACGCACGCTGTCTACCTTTCTTGACACCTTGACGCCGGAGGACAACCGCAAAGGAGGCACCGACATTGGCGGTGTTCTGACGGCTGCTCTGGACCTCTTTGATGGGCGCAGCGGCGCCCACGAGGTCGTTGTGTTGTTGACCGATGGCGAAGACCTAGGTGCACAAGGGGCTGCGGTAGCTAAGAAGGCTGCCGAACGCGGCATCCGCATCCATGTCTGCGGCATCGGCACCGAGGGCGGCGGCAAGATCCCCGACGGCACGCGCTTTGTCCGTGACGAAGAGGGGAAAGAGGTTGTTTCGCAGCTCGACGCAGCCACATTGAAGACCATTGCGGAGACCAGTGGTGGTGCCTTCGTTTCCACCGAGACTTCGGCCACGCCCTTGGAAGAGTTGTGGGACAAGCGCATCGCTCGCATGGAAGGTCGCGAGTATGGCGGCGGGCGTGAGCGCATCCCGCATGATCGCTACCAATGGCCCTTGGCTCTCGCAGCCTTGTGCATGGCTATCGAGTACAGCCTCCGTGAACGCGGAAGGACCTCACCATGATGGCGACTTGGTTCGTGACGGTGGCGTTGTTGGTGAACGATCCCGCACCGCGTTGGGATGGGACCTTGCAGCAAGGTCTGGACGAGTTGACGCGTCGTATCCAAGCACAGGATTCGGCGCGGGTCGTCGAGTTGGCTGATGCCTTGTTGCAGCCGGATCGCTACAGCGTGGCACGCAGCCAGTGGCTGGCTGCGGGTGGATGGCGCGCCGAGACAGCGGGGGTGGTAGATCCGTACGCGGATCGCTTGGGTTTGCGCGCGTTGGCTCCGCGCTTGGTGTCCCAGTTGCACTTGGCGCGCGCCGATGCTCTGGTCACTCTGGGGCGTGCTGCTGAGGCGCGTGCAGCGTATGAGTTGGCACGCGCCGATGGCGCTGCGCAAGAGCGCCTGGCTGCCATCGATGCGTTGGTTGACCTGGACATGGTGGTTGCGGAGGAAGCGCGCAAGCGTGTCGATGCACCGCCCGAGCCCGATGCCAAGCCGGCCGAGCTCATGGCTGCAGCACGCAAGGCGTATGTCGATGTGCGCCTGCGCTTAATCGAGCGTTTGCGTTTGGACCCTTCGGATGCGGATGCACGCGCCGATGCCGAATGGGTACAGCGTCGTCTGGAAGAGCTCAAGCGTTTGGAAGAGGAACGCAAGCAGCAACAGAACCAGCAGCAAAAGTCCGACCAGCAAAAGCAAGACGAGCAGAAGCCGAACGAACAGAACCAGCAGGATCCTAACCAGCAGCAGGAGCAGAAGCCGGACGAGCAGAAGCCCCAGCAAGATCCTCAGCAGGACGCTCAACAAGACCAACAGCAGCCCCAGTCCAAGGACGCACCCAAGCCCGAAGACGCGCGCCCTTTGACCAAGGAGGAAGCACAGCAGTTGCTCGATCGTTTGCAGGACTTGGACAAGAAGGGTGAACAACTGCGCCAGAGCTTGATCAAGGCTCGGCGCGAGAAGGTGGATAAGGACTGGTGATGGAACGAACTATGTCCGGACTGTGGCGAGCATGGTGGTGCGTGTGTGCCGTGTTGCTGGTGTGCAGCGCAACCGCGGTTGCTCAGGAGCTGCGCGTAAGCGCGCGCATGTCCAGCGGTGTGATCAAACTTGGCTCCGATGCGCGCCTGATCATCGAAGTGCGCGACGCCCAAGCCGCGGGCTTGGGCGATCTGCCCAAGGTGGAGGGCCTGACCATTGGTCCCGCAGGTTCCCCTGCGATTGCACGCACGACGGAAATCTCCAATGGTCGTTCGAAGACCAGTGTGCAACTGACATGGTCTCTGCCTGTAGTCGCCACGCAAACGGGGCGCTTCACGATTCCGTCCTTGGAGGTGCGTGCCGATGGGAAAGCCACCTTCACCAAGCCTGTGCAGTTCGAAGTGGTCAAGGATGTGGAGGGCGAAGACTTTGGTTGGTTCACCATGGATGCGCCGCGCGAGGTGCATGCAGGGCAACCGTTCACGCTTGACCTCGTGGTGGGCTTCGACAAGTCGTTGGTCGCGAATGTCAACTACGCCAACCTCACGCTGCCATGGTATGGGGCGTTGAGTGGCCTGATCGAACTGCCCACGCCTGATGCGGGGCAGCGCGCCTCGAATCAGATCAATCTCAATGGTGACCAAGTCATCTCCGTCGAAAACGGCGGCGAGCGCGAGCGCGATGGTCGCACCTACACGACACTGCGTTGGCGCAAGCGCTACTTGGCGAGTGATCCTGGCGTGCTGGAGCTCTCCACAAGTCACTTTGAGTTCGGCCAGATCGCGCGCTCGTTCTTTGGCTTGGATCCTTCGCAGAAGAAGACGATGTACAAGCGCTTGGAGCCGGTGAGCATCCGTGTGCTGTCGGTGCCTGAGGCCGCTCGTCCGATCGATTGGTCAGGTGCAGTCGGCCGCGTGGAGGCGCGCGCCGCAGCCGACAGGCGTGTGGTGGATGCGGGTGATTCCATCAAGCTCACCGTCGACTGGAGTGGCGATGCGAACCTCGACTTCTTTGAGCCGCCGGATCTCGCGCGCTTGAAGGGCTTCGAGCGCTTCCGCGTGTATGGCCGCACCGATCGCAAGTCCGCCGAGCGCCGCACGGTGGTGTATGACCTGGCGCCTGTGGATCCGGAGTTGAAGGAGATCCCTGCGGTGCCGCTATCTGTGTTCGATGTGGACCGGCGCTCGTACCAGACGATCGAGACACGCCCCATTCCTATCCAAGTGCGCGCGCTGAAGAATGCGGCTGCGTTGGCAGAGGTTGAGGTGCAGCGCGAGTTCGCGAGCGACATCGGCGACATCGTCAGCACACCGCGCGAGTCGTCGGATCCTTGGGCGCCCTCCGCGCTGGCGTTGTTCCTGGGTATGGGCGTGGTGTTGGCGGCTGGTGGTCGCGTACGCCGTGCTGTGTATGGTGCTGACGATCCGTGGGCCCCGGTGGTGCGCAAGCGTCGCAGGGCTCTGGCCGAGTTGCGCCGCAGTGCTCAGGCCGCGCCCGACGCTGACGCCAGTTACCGCGCGTTGTGCACCTATCTCGCTGCGCGCACGAATGAAACCGAGACAGCGTGGCGTGGCCGTGATGTGCGTGCGTGGGTCATCGAACAACGTCAAGCAGACCGCCCAGCACCCGCTGCGGAGGTAGAGGCCGAGTTAACGCAGATGTTGCGCGAATGCGAACAGGCCGCATGGGCGCGCGCAGGTCGTTATGACGCTGCGCGGATCGTGCGCTTGGCCGAGCGCTTGCAAGCGGAGGGCGTGTGATGCGCGCATGGTTGCTGCTCTTGTGTGTGCTGTCACTGGTGCCTCTGGCGAAGGTAGGTGCCAGCCAGTTGCCGCAGCCCGATGCTGGGGTCGAGGCGTATCGGCGCGGCGATTGGGCGGCGGCGCGTGAGACTTGGTCCGCCGAGCTGGCACAGCCCGAGCTCAGCTTGGGCGCGCAGGCGCGACTCGCGTACAACC
>JBILXQ010000235.1:0-4910 GCA_044378375.1 Planctomycetota bacterium | reverse complement strand
GCCCTCCGAAGTGGTTTTCGGACGGACTGCGCACCGCTCCATCACAAGGTTTACGCCCTAGCACCCATGGCGGTCGGGACTACTCCTCAACTAGCTGCCAATGCGGCGCTTACGCCTATTGCACTTGAATCACTTCCACCGGGCATTGCGTACGCGCCTCCTCCAACTGCTCGGCCACCTTGGGGGCCGTCGCTTGGGTCAAGGCATCGCCCTTGACCACGCAAACCTCGCCCAAAGGCACATGAAAGATCTCGGGGCAGAGATCCTCACACAGGTTGCAGGAGATGCAGCCTTCTTCGATCCAGATGCGGCGGACGGTCATGGCGCGGTGGTTATCGGACGCTACGCCGCCAATCGTACGCCAACGGGAGACTTTTTGGCGGACTTTTCAGTCCGACGCGAGCTCCGGTGCGGATGCTTGGTAGCCTCTCGCCTACACAACCACCTCATGCCGCAACCGTACGTCGAAATCACCCGTCGCGAAGAGTTTAGCGCCTCGCATCGGCTCCACAACCCGGCCTTGTCGGATGCCGACAACCGCACCGTGTTTGGCATCTGCAACAACCTGTACGGGCATGGGCACAACTATGCCTTCGAGGTCACCCTCGGCGGCCCCGTGCCGGTGATGTCGGGCATGGTGATGGACCTCAACATTCTGATGCGGATCCTGAAGACCGAAATCGTCGAGCAGGTGGACCACAAGCACCTGAACCACGATGTGGCGTGGCTGCAGGGCAAGGTCACCACCGCCGAGAACATCGCCGTGGCGATTTGGGAGCGCATCGCGCCTCACTTGGCCCAGCACCCGGGCTCCAAGCTCGTCAAGGTGCGCGTGTTCGAGAGCCGTGACAACTTTGTGGAATACCGCGGAGAGACAGCATGAGTGGCCAAGCAGCGAATCCCAAGTTGGCTGAGTTGGTGCAGCAGATGCTGGGTGAGCTGGGCGAGGACGCAACGCGGCAAGGGCTGCAGCGCACCCCCGAACGCGTCGCGAAATCGCTAGCCGAATTGACCGCCGGCTCGACGCAAACCGTGGCCGATGTCGTGGGCCAAGGCGTGTTCGACGAAGACTGCTCGGAGATGGTCGTCGTCAAGGACATCGAGTTCTACAGCCTCTGCGAGCACCACATGCTGCCGTTCTTCGGCCGCGTGCATGTGGCCTACATTCCCGATGGCAAGATCATCGGTCTGTCAAAAATTCCGCGCATCGTCGATGTGTTTGCGCGGCGCTTGCAAGTGCAGGAGCGCATGACGGTGCAGATCGCCGAGGCCTTGCAAGAAGTGCTCGCACCGGAAGGGGTGGGCGTCGTCGTCGACGCCAGCCACCTGTGCATGATGATGCGCGGCGTGCAAAAGCAAAACAGCTCGACCACCACCTCGTGCTTGTTGGGGCGCTTCCGCACCGACCCGCGCACACGCAGCGAGTTCCTCGACCTCGTGCACGCGATCAAACGCTAGGACGAATAGCGCTAGAAGCGCAGCTCGTCGACATTCGTGCCTTGCGGCGCGCACCACGCTTGGTAGACCGCTTCTGCGATCTGCTCGGGCTTCATCATCTGCGCGCGATCCCACGCGCCTGCGACATTGCCAGCACCAGGCACTTTGTCCCAGATGGGCGTGTCGACTTGCGGCGGATACACGGTGGTGACGCGCACGCCCTTGGGCGCAAGGTCCAAGCGCAGCGCATCCGAGAAACCGCGCAGCGCATACTTGGACGCGCAATACGCCGTGTTGCCGGGGAAGGCTTGCAGCGCCGCGACAGAGGCGATGTTGAAGATGTGCGCATGCTCCGCTTCGAGCAGCGCATCGAGTGCTTCGTGCGTCACAAAGAAGGGGCCGTTGACATTGACCTCGATGTGGCGACGCCATGTGGCGAGGTCCATCTTGTCGAAGGGCTTGATGTCAAACACACCAGCGTTGTTGACCAACACATCTAAGGCGCCGCCGGTGTATTCGACCGCGCGCCACACAGCGGCTTCCACCGAGCCATGGTCCGCCACATTCATCTGCTGCGCGCGCGCGCTGCCGCCGGCGGCTTCGATCTCGGCCACCAACGAGTCCAGCTCGGACGAGGTGCGCGCCGCTACAGCGACCTTAGCACCGGCACGCGCGAATCGTAGTGCGATGGCACGGCCGATGCCGCGCCCAGCGCCCGTCACAAGGACTCGGGGTTGGGTCATGCGGAACAGTATCGGCCGATTCGCCTCAGAACGCTAGCGTGGCGCCGAGTGCGACGAAATCGTTGCCCGGCCCGTTCTCGTCCTCGATGGTCAAGTAATTCAGCTGCCACTTGAGGTCGTGGCCCGCGATGTACTTGTTCACGCCTAACAACCACTGGGTGCGGTTGGGCTGTGTCGTGGACTCTTCATTAAAGTCTTCGTAGCGCACGGCCGCTTCCCAGCTGTCAAGGAACAGCCAGCTCGCCGTCGCGGTCCAGGGCATGGTCCCGCCCTCCAAGCCCAAGCCACCGCCACCCGGGACGAACGGATCGTCGTAGCCATCCCCGTAGTCGACGACTTCCAACTGCAGCGCAAACGGCTTCCAAGTCAGCGCCAGGTCGGCTGCATAGGCCGAGCGATCTTCATCCAGACCAGCGTCATAGCTGGAGGCCACGCCCACATTCACGGCGACCTCGTCAGCCGCGCCATAGGCACCCTCGGAATCGGGCACCGGGCTACCCAGCACATCCCATTCGAGTCGCACCGTGGAGCGCAGCTTGTCGCCATTCTGGTCGCTGCCATTTTGCTGGCACATGCGCAGGCGAATGCCGTCCCAGTTGTTATCGATGCGGAAGCCGTAGTCGCGGCCCGGCACGGTCCAGAGGATGGCGTTGCGCGTGCGCGGGATGAACAGGTTCGTGTTCTCCGGCAGCAGCGATGTGCGCAAGAACGGCGCGCGCATGCGGCCAAAGTACAGCACCGCCTTGCCCCACAAACGACGGCCGATCCACGCTTCGATCAGCTCGCCTTGGCCAGAGGCGAAGTCCATCGCCACCGAGTAGGTGTAGACCTCATTGGTGCCGCCCACCGAGAGGCGCACATTCTCCAAGATGAAGCCATTGAGGTCATCATCCAACGTGCCGTCCGAATCGATGTCGATCGGCTCGCTGGAGCTGTCGTAGCTCGCCCGCACAAAACCAGCCCAGCGCAGAGCGGACATGTCCGCAGCCGTCAGGTCTTGACGAAGCCCCGCGAGCTCTTGGTCGAGCGTCACCCAATCAGCGGACGCAGGCGTGGCGGATGCAGGTGTGGCACAGATGGCGATGGCAGCGAGCAACATGGTGTCCATGCAGAATGCCGTTCCTCGAGTTGGGATTCCACCGTCTCGAATCGTCTGGCCCCAAAAACCGCGAGGGCCCCGCGCCGCGCGCGAAGCCCTCGTTCGTCCTGCAAGGCTGCAGGTCAGCGGTGTCGACGATCAGAACGCGATCGTCGTCTCGAAGACGATTTCGTCTTCGGCTTGCGAGGCGTCATCGGCGTCTTGCGTGATGTACAGCAGGCCCCACTTCATGTTGTGGCCGCTGACGTAGTAGCTGATGCCGCCGCTGACTTGGGTGAAGTTGTTGGCTTCGTCCAAGTCCTCGTAGCGGAGGGCGGCTTCCCAGCTGTCGGTGATCAGGAAGCTAGCGGTGACGTCCCACGGCATCGTGTCGCCGGTCAAGGCCACATCGCCGTTGTTGAAGCCTTCTTCGATGGAGACGATTTCGCCCGACACGGCGAAGGCACCCATCGTCATGTAGGCTTCCACGCCCCACGAGTTGCCGTTGGTGACATCTTCGTCGGTCTGGTAGAAGGCGCCGACCATCAAGCAGTTCGTGTCACCGGCACCGTACGCGCCTTCGACCGAGCCCGCGCCCTTGCCCATGATGTGGGCTTCGCCGCGCACGGTGTACTTGAAGCTGTCCGTGTGGTTCGAGCCGCTGTTCTGGGCGGCCACATTGGCCGTCAACATGTCGAACTTGCCGATCAGCATCGCGCCGGTGTAACGGTCGTCGAACGCCTGGCCGATCAAGGTGCGCTTGACGAACAGCAGCTTGTTGTCGCTGATCAGCACGCTACGCAGGGTCGGGTTCTTGAAGCGACCCATCTGCAGGTCGAACGACTCGGCCAGCTTGCCCTTGATAAAAGCGTCCTTGAGGTTGGCCTTACCATCTTTGTCCGGGTCCGGGTCCGAGAAGTCGAAGCTCACCTTGTAGCTGTAGTCGCTGGTCACATTGCCGCTAGCCTCAAGACGGATCTTCCAGAAGCCGAAGCCCAGCTCATCCGCGCCGCCAGCAGCGCCGCCGTCCTGTTGGTTCAGCGTGGCAGTGATCCAGCCGCCGATCTTGGGGCCCGAGCCCGCGTCTTGCGCGGTGAGGCTCGAGGACAGGCCCGCGATCTCCTGATCGAGGGAGGCCCAGGTGGAGTCGTTGGCAAAGGTCGCGCTCGAAACCAGCGCGAGGGCCAGAGAACTGCTGAGGATCGTCTTCATGAGGTCGAGGTGGTAGGCCTTGGCGGCGCTCCTCCCGCGGCGGTGCCCCGGCGCCAGCCCACGCGGGCGGACGACGGTAGGGGGGAGCTGAATCCCGCTGGGGGCGACGCAGCTAGTGCCGCGCGGCCCTCAAGGTTTCCTGCAGATGATAGGAAACTGCACCATGCGGCTGCAACGCCTGCGCCGAATGGTGTGGCTCAGAACCCGAGGGTTGCCCCCAAGGCGTACTCTGCCTCAGGCTCCGTGGGCGAGTCGCTGTCGGTGGCGAGGTACTGCAGCGTCCACTTCAGATTGTGGCCTGCCAAGTAGTGGTTCGCGCCCGCCGTCCAGCGCGTGCGGTTCTCGGCGTCGTCGTAATCCTCGTAACGCACGGCCGCTTCCCAGCGTTCCGCGAAGAGGTAGCTCAAGGTGACGCCCCAAGGAGTTGAGCCTTCCTCTCC
>JBILXQ010000234.1:0-4921 GCA_044378375.1 Planctomycetota bacterium | reverse complement strand
GCCCGCGTCCTGCAGGGGCTCCCAAGGGAACTGATCGTCAAGGCACTTGATCTCTTGCAGACAAACCACATCCGGCCGCGTGCGTTCCAGCCACTCGATCACGCGCGGCAAACGGGCACGAACCGAGTTCACATTCCAGGTAGCGATGCGCATCTGGCCGATACTAGCGCCTGTCTACTCAACTTGACAGGAAGGCCAAAAGCACGCCGCACGAGCCTGAAAAGGCTGCTTGCCGACCCCGCCAGCGGGCTTGCACTAGAAGTTCCTTCCGTGCGAGCTGTTCTCGGCTTATCCTAGTCCGTAGCAAACTCTACAACTCGCTGCGCGTGACGCGCGGACTTGACAGAACCAGTGACCCCGAACTTCCGTAAGCCGGGCCGTAGCCGTGGTGGCAATGGCCCGCGACCCTCCTCCGCCTCCAAGCCTGCGCCCGATGTGGCGCCCCTCCAACCTACGATGGAGGTGCCTGATGTGCGCTCGTTCCGCGAGTTCACTTTGGGCGACGACATCCAGAACGCCATCGCGGACATGGGGATCGTCGTCCCCACCCCGATTCAGCGCCTGGCGATCCAACCGGTCCTGAATGGACGCGATGTGATTGCCAAGGCCGAGACCGGCACGGGCAAGACGCTGGCCTTCGGCGCGCCCATGATGGCCAAGATCGATCCGTCGCGTTCCTCGGTGCTCGGGCTGGTCCTGACACCGACGCGCGAGCTGGCGGAGCAGGTCTACAATGTGCTCAAGCAGCTGGGCGATGCGCGCGGCATCAAGCTCGCGCTGGTCGTGGGCGGTGAACCGCTCGAACCGCAAGTGCGCGCCCTCAAGGCTGGCGCCCAAGTCGTGGTCGGCACGCCGGGCCGCGTGATGGACCTGCAGCGTCAAAAATTCTTGTCCTTCCCGTGGACGGAGTTCGCCGTCCTCGACGAGGCCGACGAGATGCTGGAGATCGGCTTCCTTGACGACGTAAAGCAGATCTTCTCGACGCTGCCCGACGAGCGCCAAACGCTGCTGTTCTCGGCCACTTTCCCGCCGGAACTGCTGCGCCTCGCGCGCGCCCATACGCAGAATCCCATCGAGGTGGCGACCTCTATGGGCGTGAAGACGGCCGACACCATCCATCAGTCCTTCATGCGTGTCCACGATGACGACCGCGCCATGGCGCTGATCCGCATCATCGAGCAAAGCGAGCCCGAAGATGTGATGCTGGTCTTCTGCGACCGCCGGACGGAGGTCGATCGCTTGATGCGGCGCTTGGAGCGCATGCCCTTCTCGATCAAAGCCCTCCATGGCGGCTACGACCAGGCGGCGCGCTTCCGGGTCATGAGTGCTTTCCGCACGGGCGAGGTGAAGGCCTTGGTCGCCACGGATGTGGCCTCCCGCGGCTTGGACGTGAAGCACGTGACGCTGGTCGTCAACTACTCCGCGCCCCAGGACATCACCGACTACACGCACCGCATTGGCCGTACCGGACGCGCAGGTCGCCAAGGCCGCGCCATCACGATCGTCGGCGACACCGACTACAAGCGCTGGCGCTTCATCGAGCGCGACGCGACCTTCCGCATCGACGAAGTGGGCATGCCGGGACCGACGCGGCGTGGACCTGACCGCGGTCCCGACCGCGGCTACAGGGACGACCGAAGTTACCGCGATGAGCGCGGCTATCGGGACGATCGCGGCTACCGCGACGAGCCGCGAGGCAGCGACGACCGCTATCGTTGACTACACTATCGCGGAGCATCCCCAGCCATGAGCGCCCCGCAACAGCCGTACTCGATCACCTACCTGCCGGCCAACACCACCGTCCATGTGGATCCGGCCAAGGTCCCTTATGACCGTCATGGCAAGCCCGGTTCGATCTTAGAGATCGCGATGGGGCACGGTGTGGACATTGATCATGCCTGCGGTGGAGTGGCCGCATGCTCGACATGTCATGTGATCGTCAAGAGCGGCTTCGAGTCCATGGTGCCGGCCGACGAGCAAGAGGAGGACATGCTCGACACCGCGCCGGGTGTCACGCCGCGTTCGCGCCTCGCGTGCCAAGCCGTGGCGCGCGGCACATGTGATCTGGTGGTCGAGGTTCCAGCCTGGAATCGCAACCACGCCAAGGAAGGTGCGCACTAATGGATGTACGCCTAGCGAATCCGCGCGGCTTCTGTGCCGGCGTTGACCGTGCCATCGAGATCGTGGAGAAGGCACTCGAGATCCACGGGGCGCCGGTGTATGTCCTGCACGAGATCGTGCACAACCGCCGCGTCGTGCAGGATCTCTCGGCGCGCGGTGTCAAGTTTGTCGACAACCTCGAGGAAGTGCCTGCTGGCTCGGTCACGATCTTCTCGGCCCACGGTGTCGCCGATGCCGTGGTCGCCGCAGCCAAAGAGCGCCGCTTGCGCATCATCGATGCCACCTGTCCGCTGGTGACCAAGGTGCACTTGCAAGCCCAAAACTATGTGGGCAAAGGCTCGGAGCTCATTCTTGTGGGCCATCCCGGACACCCGGAGGTCGAGGGCACGCGCGGACGCATCGACGGCAAGGTGCATGTGCTGTCGACGGTCGCAGAGGTGAATGCGTTGGTTGTCGACAATCCCGACAAGCTGGCGTATGTCACGCAGACCACGCTTTCGATTGATGACACGCGCGAAGTCATCGATGCCTTGGTGCGGCGCTTCCCGCACATCCAAGGGCCCGAGTTGCGCGACATCTGCTATGCGACTCAGAACCGCCAGAATGCGGTCAAGCAGCTTGTGGACGAGCGCATCGACGCGCTGTTCGTCATCGGCTCCAAGAACAGCAGCAACTCCAACCGCTTGGCTGAACTCGGCGTGCGCTCGGGTGTGCGCAGCTACTTGATCGATGATGCCTTCGAGATCCGTCCCGAGTGGCTGGTCGGTGCGACAAGCATCGGCGTGACCGCCGGTGCGAGCGCACCCGAGCGCTTGGTGCAAGAGGTGCTCGAGCGCCTGAAGGAACTGGGCGTCGAACGCGTGCAAGAGATGCAAGGCGAGCAAGAGACCACTGTCTTCAAGCTGCCTGATTTGCTGGCGAAGGGCTGAGCCATGTGGGCATGGATGTGGCTCCTGCTGTGCGCTTCGTCTGCGGACGAGGAAGCGAGCAAGTTGATCGAATCAGCCGAGCGCGATGCGCGCGGCAAACGCTATGCGGAGGCGCGCGCGACCTACCAGAAGCTCGCGCGCAAGTATCCGGGCACTCCCGAAGGAGCGCTCGGTGAGCGCCGCTCGCAACCTAGTGCGTTCTTAGGCTGGGATTGGATCAAGCAGACGGGGCCGTCGTCCAATCGGCTTGACATCGTGTGGATGGGCGATGGCTGGGAGTTCGAGAGCCTCAAGGACTTTGACAACCTCGCCAGCGATGCGGCCACGGTCCTGCTGCGTGACGAGGTCATGCGCGAATACGCGAGCTACTTGAACCTGCGCCGCGCCATCTTGGTTTCGGCCCAGAACGGCGTCGACGGGTTCGGACGCGACTACGACACACCTCTGGGCGCGCACACCACAGGCACCTTTGCGGGTCATGTGGGTGTGGATCACAGCAAGGTGAAGCGCATGCTGGCCGAGATTCCTGAGCATGACGGCCAAGCGATCGTGTTCGTGCGCAATGGCGTGCTGGGCACAGGCGGCGGTGGCACTGCTGTCATCGGCGGCCGCGAGATGAAGACCATGGTGCATGAGTTCGGGCACAGCTTCGGCCAACTGCACGACGAGTACCAAACGCAACAAGGGCACGGCGGCGGCGGCGTGCCGAATGACGTGAATGTGTCAAGTACAGGTGACACGACCAAGGTGCCGTGGGCGCATTGGATCACAGCCAAACATCCGCAAGTTGGCGCGTATGAAGGTGCCGCCGGTCAGGTGCGCGGCGCGTGGCGCCCTACAGCAGCTGGCTGCATCATGGACAGTGCTGCGACCTTTTGCCCTGTGTGTCGCGAACACTTGGTGTTGCGACTTTACGAGTATGTAGATCCGATTGACTCGGTGACACCGGAGCCGCAAGCGCAGCGCATCAAGGTCCCCTACAAAGTGGGCGACGAACCGCTGAAGCTGACGGTGCAAGTCATGCGCCCGGCTACGCACGCCTTGGAAGTCGAGTGGTATGTGTTGCCGGAGCGGCACTTTGCGCGCACCGGCAACGGGCCCAGCGTGCGCGATGATGACGGTGGCCAACCTGCCATCGGTAAGCGCGGCACCAAGCCGCTCGCCGACTTGCATGCCAAGCCTAGCGCGACATCCAAGGGCAAGTCGGATGGCTTGCACACGCTTTCGATTGCCAAGCAGGACTACGAACCGGGCGTATGGCGTGTGGTGTGTCGCGTGAAGGACACAACGCGGTTACGCGGCGAGAAGTACCCCTGGGTGCTCAAAGACGAGCGCGGACTGCTGCAGTCCGAGCGCGGTTGGTGGATCGAGATCCCCGCCCGCTAGCTGGCAGCGGCCGTCGCCAGGCGCACCACGCTGTCCAAGTGCACTGCGCCATCGCTCTGCACATACGGTTGGACATGCGTCTCAAGCCACGCGAGGGCTTGGTCGCGGGCTTTGGGCCCGTGCTGTTCGACGGCCTTCTGCAGCGCGGATGACATCTCGCTCTCAAAGGTCAAGAACTCCGCCACCGAAGCAAGGCGCAAGTGCACCGTCAGTTCCTCGCTTGCGCGCACTGTCCAGCCGGCTTGACACAGACGCTCCTCCATGGCGCCGGGGCGACCAAAGCGCATAGGCCCGGGCAGCTCTTCGCACGGCAGAGGTGATCCAAACAGCTCGTGACACGCGCGTGCCTGCAAGGCCAGGAAAGGCACGCGCTCAGGCTCGGCCCACCATGACAACGCCAGCAGTCCGTCTGGACGTACATGCGTGCGCACCGCACGCAATGCGGACACCGGCTCGGGCATCAGCATGAAGCCCCAGCGCGACAA
>JBILXQ010000233.1:0-4935 GCA_044378375.1 Planctomycetota bacterium | reverse complement strand
CCTTCAGGCTTCTCAACCAGCATCGAGGCACGGCCAAACTCGCGGTGATCCGCGGCCTTGACCTCGCCACCGAGGGTCTGGCTCATCCACTGCATGCCGTAGCAAATGCCCAACACCGGCACGCCCAACGACAACAACTCGACCGGGATGTGCGGCGCATCCGGCGCGTACACCGAAGCCGGGCCGCCCGACAGAATGATGCCGCCCAAGTCCATGGACTTGGCCTTCTCCAAGGCAGTGCGCGGCGGCGCGATTTCGCACCACACGCTGGCCTCGCGCACGCGGCGCGCGATCAATTGCGCGTACTGCGTGCCCAGATCGACGATCAGGACGCCCTTGGGCTGTTGGATAGCGGTCATCGCGTCAGTCGCCGTGGAAGTAGTTGGGCGATTCCTTGGTGATCGTCACATCGTGCGGATGGCTTTCCTTCACGCCGGCCGCCGTGATGCGCACAAAACGCGCCCGTTCCCACAAAGTCGGGATGGTCGCTGCGCCGCAGTAGCCCATGCCGGCGCGCACACCGCCGACCATCTGGTACGCGAAGGTCGACAGCTTGCCCTTGTACGGCACCATGCCTTCGATGCCTTCCGGCACGAGCTTGTCCGCCTCTGTCACGTGTCCTTGACGGTAGCGCTCCTTGCCGCCTTGCTGCATGGCACCGATGGAGCCCATGCCGCGCACGCTCTTGAACGAACGGCCCTTGTAGAGGATCACCTCACCGGGCGACTCTTCCAAACCAGCGAACAAGCTGCCGAGCATCACGCACGAGGCACCAGCGGCGAGTGCTTTGACGATGTCGCCGCTGAAGCGAATGCCGCCGTCGGCGATGACGGGGATGCCGTCTTTCTTGAGCTCTTGCGCGCACTCCAACACGGCGGTGAGTTGCGGCACACCGATGCCCGCCACGATGCGTGTGGTACAGATCGAGCCGGGCCCGATGCCGACTTTGACGCCGTCGGCGCCTGCATCGGCCAGAGCGCGCGCGCCCTCGGCCGTGGCCACATTACCGGCCACCACATCGACGGCGTGGCGCTTCTTCAGCTCCTTCACCGTTTGGACCACATTCGTGCTGTGGCCGTGGGCTGTGTCGACGACCAACACATCCACGCCCTTCTTGACGAGCTCGGCGGCACGATCGTAGTCGTGCACACCGATCGCTGCGGCCACACGCAAACGCCCGCGCGCATCCACAGCACTCGCCGGATACTGCGACAGGTTGTTCAGGTCCTTCATCGTGATCAGACCGTGCAACACCATGTCCGGTCCGACGATGAGGAGCTTCTCCACCTTGTGGCGGAACAGCAGATCGCGCGCATCGTCGAGCTTGGTTCCCGGCGGAGCGGTGACCAGATTCTCGCGCGTCATGACCTTGGACACGGGCGTGTCGTCACTCGTTTGGAAGCGACAATCGCGGCGCGTCAAGATGCCCACCACACGCTTGCGCTCATCCACGATGGGCAAGCCCGAGATGTTGTGCCGGGCCATGATGTCGCGGGCGGCGCGCATCGTCGTGTCCGGCGGCAGTGTCACCGGATCGAGAATCACGCCGTTGGCGGAGCGCTTGACCTTGTCGACCTCGGCGGCTTGCAGCTCGATCGAGAGGTTGCGGTGGATGACACCGATGCCTCCTTCGCGAGCCAACGCTACGGCCAGCTTCTCTTCCGTCACCGTGTCCATCGCGGCCGAAGCCAGCGGAATCTGGATCGGTGTATTGCGCGAGAAGCGCGTGGCCGTCTGCACATCGCGCGGCATCACATCCGAGTGCCGCGGCACGAGAAGCACGTCGTCGAAGGTCAGGCCTTCGGTGAACAGGCTGGGGTTCATGCGGATCTCACCCCGGGGGTGGGCGCGACGCGGACCCTTCCAAGCAGAGTCCGATGGCGCAGGGGTAAGCCGAGGAGCATAGCGCCTGCAACGCGCCGGTTGAAGTCTGCAAAGAAAAGGACCCGGCGACCGTTACTGAGCACGGGGACCGGGTCCGGGAGGAGGAGATGCCCTTTAGGTCGACAGCGAGACCAAAAACCTGTAACAAAAGTGCGGATTCTGCATGAGCCCCGACCACCCCCTGTCCTCGAACCAGCCGGCCCCGCGGGTGCTGCATGTCTTTCCGACCTTTGTGCCCGCCGGTCGCGAAACACGGGCGGCGGCACTCATCAACGCCTTCGGAGCGCGCTGGCGCCACGAGATCGTGGCTTTGGATGGCCGCGTAGAGGCCATGGAGCTGGTGCGCGATCGCAGCCTCGTGACGGTGCGCGCGGCCCCTGTCCCGCCTCAACACTCGGGGTCGGCGTGGTCCACCCTGCGGGCCTGGCGCGCGTGCTTCAAGGCGGCCCGACCGGACTTGGTCCTGACGTACAACTGGGGTGCATTCGATGCGGTGCTGGCGGCGCGCAGCTTGGGCTTGCCGTTGGTGCACCACGAAGATGGCTTCAACAGCGACGAGGCCACGCACCAGTTGCAACGGCGTGTGTGGGCCCGGCGCCTTGCGCTGCGCAACACGCCACTCATCGTGCCCTCGCGCCGTTTGCAGACGATTGCATTGACGGAGTGGAAGCTGCGTCCGCAGTGCGTGCACCACATCGACAACGGGATCGAACTGGCGCGCTACCAAGCCCGCGACGGAGCTGCAGAGCTGCGACGACGCTACGGCATTCCGGCCCGAGCCTTGCTCGTGGGCTGGCTGGGGCATTTGCGCCCTGTCAAAAATCCTAGACGCTTCCTGGCGGCGCTGGCGCGTGTGGATCCCGAGCTGCAGGCTTGGGCTTTGGTGATTGGCGATGGACCGGAGCGTGCAGCCTGCGAGGAGCTCGTGGCGCGCACGCACACGCTGCAAGGACGCGTCGTGTTTACTGGACACCAAAGCGATCCGGTGCCGCTGCTGCGGTCATTGGATGTGTTGTGCATGTCCTCGGACAGCGAGCAAATGCCCATCGCGCTGGTCGAAGCGATGGCCAGCGGGTTGCCCGTGGCAGCGACGGCGGTGGGCGATATCCGCAGCATGTTGGGAGCCGATCAAGAACCGTATGTGGTCGAGCTCAGCGAGCACGAAACGGCCTGGCCGCTGGCCGAAGCTCTGCAAGCCCTGCTAGCCGACCCCGAACTGCGCGCGCGACTGGGCACACAGAACCGTCAGCAAGCACTGCAACGCTATGACCTCGCCACCATGGCCGCCGCACACGAAGCCGTGTGGCGTTCGGCGCTTTAGAGTCCCCACGCCGTGCGCACGGCTGCGGTCCAACCAGCATCGAAGGCCTGCAGTTCGGCGCGCACAAACGGGTAGTAGTCATTGACCCCGAACCAACTCTCGGTGCCCTCGGCAAAGAACTCATCGGGGTTGTTCAAGGCGTAGTGGCGCTCGGTGGAGCCCGACCAACGCAAGACTGCGTCTAGCTGCCCGGAGTCACGCAGGCGCGCGTGCGCCGCGCGCAACGGTTCCTTGTTCTCCAGGTGCAGGTCGTACCAACCATGCGCCAGTTCATGCAGCACCATCCACGGCTGTTCGCGCGACCAATCCAAGAAGTTGCGCGCGTTCGCCAGATGCACCTTTTTGGCCAAGCGCGGGTCAAACCCGGCGCCGCGCAGCCATTCGGGACTGACGTGGTAGCACGCGCAGGGCGCCACCTTGTGGTTCTCATCCAGCACAATGGGAATGGTGCGCAGCTTGTCCAACGCGGCAGGCGGCACCGCGCGCTCGATGTCCAAAAGCCGTGACTGCAGGAGATCGAGGGCCTCACGACCCACGGGTGCGTTGACGAGCGTAGCCTCGACCTCGATACGGAACCCGCGGATCTCGGTCACGGTACGCTCCGGATCCTCATTCATAGGGGCTAGAACGAGGGGTAACGAGTACAGCGGTGTGCAGGTCAGAAGGGTCATAGGAGCCACGCGCCCCTGATGGTATCCTCTCGCGCTTGAACGCCTCGTCCCGAAGGCCCTTCCGGCCTCGCTGCGAGCGTCCCCTACGCGATGAGCCTCCAAACGATCGAAGCGCCGACCACCTGGGCCCTCCTCGACCGCATCATCACCCGTGCGCAAGCACAGGTGCAGACGCTGATCTATCTCGCCAACCACGAGCGCGAGAAGAAGAAGGGTGATCCCAAAGTAGGTGGACACCCCGCATCCTGTGCCTCGTCGCTGCACCTGTTGGGTGCGCTGCACCTCGTGGTGCGCGAACCGAGCGACTGGATCGCTTGCAAGCCGCACGCTTCGCCGGTGGACCACACCTACCACAACTTGCTCGGCCTGTTCCGCGATCACGCGAGCGGTGGCTGGATCGAAGGCGAAGCGGCGAAGGGGCTGATGACCACGCTGCGTCAGTTCCCCCACCCGCTGACGAAGCCCGTCTTCCAGAGCTACCACGCCAAGACGGATCCGGATTCGTTCCACTACTTGCCCTCGGGCACGGTGGGCATTCCGCCGGTCAACAGCGCATACCTCGCGTTGGCGTATCGCTATGCCAAGGACCATGGCTGCGAAGTGCCGGACAATGTGCACTTCTGGTCGATGATGGGTGACAGCGAGTTCCGCGAAGGCTCGCTGCTGGAGGTGATGCCCGAAGTCGCCGAACGGGGTCTGACCAATGTCACCTGGATCGTCGACTACAACCGTCAGAACTTGGACGGTACGCGCCTAGCTAACGAGAAGGCGCTGCAAGGTCGCGATGACCAACGCATCGAACGCACAGCCGCAGCCAACGGCTGGAAAGTGCTGCAAGTGCGGCATGGCGCGTACCGCGAAGAGATCTTCGCCAAGCCGGACGGCGCGCACTTGCGTGAGTTCTTGGAGAACGGCTTGACCGACTACGAATACAACATGCTGCTGCTCAAGCGTGATGCCGAGCAGACGCGCAAGTTCGTGGTGGAGCGCGCTCCGAAGACTAAGAAGCTGCTCGACAAGCTGACGGATGCCGAGGTTTTACGCATGTGGGCCGATCTG
>JBILXQ010000232.1:0-4941 GCA_044378375.1 Planctomycetota bacterium | reverse complement strand
CCGGTCAGCACAGCCCATGAGCGTCGCATGGAAGTTTGGTACATCCAGCTGGTCCGAAACGGACTGGGTGGGGCCGTTCTATCCGCGGGGCACCAAGGCTGGCGACTTCTTGCGAGTGTATGCCCAAGCCTTCACCACGGTGGAAGCCGATACCACGTACTACCGGGTGCCGAGTGCGGCGCTTGTGCGTGGTTGGGCCGAGAAGACGCCCGAGACCTTTCGCTTGTGCGCCAAGTTCCCACGCAGCATTGTCCACGGTGGTGAAGGGGCCGCACCACAGCCGTCCAGTATTCTTGACAGCCCCAAGTCATTGCAGGAATGTGAAGCATTTTTGACGGCACTCCAAGGCTTGGGGCCGCGTAAGGGGCCAGTCGTCTTGCAGTTTCCCTACTTCAATCGCTCCGCCTTTGCCGAGGTGGGGCCGTTTCTCAGCCGCTTGGATGCATTCCTTGCTCGTCTGCCTGCGGACGAGCGTGTGGCGGTGGAGGTGCGCAACAAAGCATGGCTGGCCGAGCCATTGCTGGCGCTCTTGCGTCACCACCGCGCCTGCTTGGTCCTGAGCGAGTTGCCTTACCTGCCTCATCCCGCGGACCTCGCCACACAGCTGGATGTGGTGACCACCGATTGGCTCTATGTGCGCCTGATCGGCGACCGCGAGGCCACCGAGGCCGCCTGTGAGCGCTTTGACAGGCCCGTGCTCAACAAGGACGCCAGCCTTGATCGTTGGGCCCAGTTGCTCGTGAATCTGACCCAAGACCCAGCCGGTCGTGTGCGTGAAGTCCACGCCTATGCGAACAACCACTACCAAGGCCACGGGCCGGCCACTATCCGCGCTTTGGCCGGTCGTGTGCAGGAGCGACTTGCAAGCCTGAGCTAAGCGCGTACTCTGGTTGGCATGGGACTGTTCTCGTTCTTCGGCGGCAAGTCCGCCCCCAAGGTGGACCTCAGTGCGCCCCTGGCGCAACTGGACAGCCACGACCCCAAGGTCCGTTTGGCTGGCTGCAAGGCAATTGGCGCCCTTGGGCGTGGCGCCGAAAGCGCCGTGCCGCGCCTGCGCGAGATGCTGATGGACGATGACGGCGATGTCTGCACTGCGGCCGCGTCCGCGCTGTCCGACATTGAGCGTGGCCTGCCTAAGGCTTGAAGAACTGCACAGTTCGCATCTGCGCCCCCTTGAAGCGGCGTAGTGTCTTGCGCATCCTCTCGGACGATCTGGTACTCAGGACCCCCGCAACCCCCTCTCTCACTCCCATGGCTGACCTCAAGGGCACTCAAACGCACGCTAACCTCAAGGCCGCTTTCGCTGGCGAGAGCCAAGCGAACCGCCGTTACCTCTACTTCGCCAAGCAGGCCGATGTCGAAGGTTACCCGGAGATCGCCGGTAACTTCCGCGACACCGCCGAAGGCGAGACTGGCCACGCCCACGGTCACCTCGATTACCTCAAGCGCGCTGGCGACCCCGCGACCGACATGCCGATCGGCACGACGGACAAGAACCTCGCCGCCGCTGTGAAGGGCGAGACCCACGAGTACACCGACATGTACCCCGGCATGGCCAAGACCGCGCGCGCGGAAGGCTTCGCTGAAATCGCCGACTGGTTCGAGACCTTGGCCAAGGCTGAGAAGAGCCACGCCGGCAAGTTCGAAGCGTTGCTCAAGTCGATCACCTGATCGCTTAGGCTCTCGGCTACGCGGGGCTCGCTTGCACGCCTGATGGCAGCGAGCGGGCCCTGCTCACTTCTCCTGTCGACTAAGGACCACATGACTATCTCTGCGCAACCGACTGCTGGCCTCTCGTACGATCCGTCGGAGGCTAAGTATTGGGATGAGAACGGCCTGCGCGCGGAGATCGAGCGCGCCTTCGAGTTGTGCAATAGCTGTCGCATGTGCTTCAAGTACTGCGACTCGTTCCCTGACTTGTTCAAGCTCTTGGATGAGAAGCACGAAGGCGATGCGCGCAAGGTCACGGCGGACGAGACCGACCGCATCATGGACGAGTGCTTCCAGTGCAAGTTGTGCGAAGTGGAGTGTCCGTACACACCGCGCATCGGGCACCAGTTCCAGCTCGACTTCCCTGAGCTGGTGCATCGCTACAAGGCTGTGCGAGCCAAGAAGCGTGGTGTTGCGTTGCGCGAACGCGTGCTTGGTGATCCCGACCTCGCGGGGCGCATGGCGCGCTTGAGCTTTGGTATGGCGAACACGATGAATCGCGTGGCCGCACATCGTTGGTTCATGGAGAAGGTCCTGGGGGTGCACCGCGATAAGTTGTTGCCGGACTTTGCCGCGCAGACCTTTGAGTCGTGGGCGCAGGCCAATGGCCGTGTGCGCGCGGCTGGCAAGGGCGATGAGGCGGTGTTGTTCCCGACCTGTTATGTGCAGAACAACGAGCCCCAGATCGGGCGCGATGCATTAGAAGTGCTGGATCGCAACCAAGTGCCGACGGCCTGTGCGAAAGGCCTCGCGTGTTGTGGCATGCCGGCGTGGGAAAGCGGCAACTTGGACGAGGCGCGTCGCCGCGCGGAACACAACCTAGACGCGCTTGAGCCTTATGTGGATGCAGGCGCCAAGGTGTTGGCCATCAACCCGACCTGCTCGATGACGATGCGCGAGAAGTGGCCCAAGTGGTTTGAAGGGGAGCAGCGTGCGCGCGCTGAGAAGGTCGCGGCGGCTGTCAAAGATCCTTGCGATCACCTCTGGTCATTGCGCGAAGACGCACGCTTCAACAAAGCGGTGCAAACCAAGCCGGAATCGATCGCTTACCACGCGCCGTGCCACTTGCGTGTGCAGCGCACGGGGCTGCGGGCGCGTGATCTGTTCCGCAAGATCTTCGGCGTGCCGATCAAGCCCGTCATGGAGTGCTGCGGACACGATGGCACGTTTGCCATGAAGGTGGAGGGCTTTGAGCCCAGCCAGCGCGCTGGCGCCAATGCCTTCCGCGACATGAAAGAGGCCGAGAGCCAAGCCTGGTCGACCGACTGTCCGCTGGCGGCCATTCAGTTCCAACAGCACGCGGGTGTCAAACCTATGCACCCGCTGACCATTCTGGCCAAAGCCTATCGTGGCGAGCCCTTTGACGGGCCTGTCCAACCTACCTGACATGAAGCGCGTACAACGAGCGGAGATTCTGGACTACATCACCTACGGCGAGCAGCGCGATGCACTGCGGCAAGAGGCGATGCAAGCGAAGGCCTTGAGGCGTGTGCATGTGGCCGAGGTGTTGACCTTCTTGTTCGAGAACCACCAGACCATTCGCTATCAAGTGCACGAGATGGTGCGTGCCGAGCGCATCATCAAGGAGAGCGACATCCAGCACGAGTTAAGCACTTACAACGAGTTGATCGGTGCTCGTGGGGACCTTGGTTGCACGCTCTTGGTTGAGTTGGATGACCCGGTGGTGCGTGCCGCCAAGTTGCCGCTGTGGCTGCATCTACCCGAGCACTTGTATGTGCGCCTCGAAGATGGTTCGCGTGTACGCCCGACCATTGATGAGCGCCAGCGCACCGAGGGCAAGCTGTCCACCGTGCAGTATTTGAAGTTCCCCACGCAGGGGCGTGTGCCTGTGGCTGTGGGCTGCGATCATGGCGAGGTGCATGGAGAGACCTTGCTCGCCCCTGAGACGCGTGCGGCACTCGCGCGCGATTACGCTGAGGCCTGAGCGTTGAGCCAGAGCACTTGGTCGAGCGTGCTGAGGCTGGTGTGCCTGAGCTCCATCATCTGCATGGCCTGCGCGCCAGAGTCCGCGCCTTTGCCTGACTCTGCATCGGGCACAGCCTTGCCGCAGGCCGTCATCGTTCCGCCTGATCTCCCCAGCCTGCCGCCGTCGGAGCGTCCAGCGTTGGTGCTCGTACCAGACCCCGATTTGCCTGCGCGCAGCACGGTCTTTCCGGAGTTGGGCCCGCCCGTGTTGATGCAGGAGTACGAAGGTCAGCCGGTGGTCGCCGAGCAATTGCTCTACGCCGACGGACGACCTGAGAAGATCGCGTACACCACGCGCGCTGCGGGCGGACGGTTGCTGGATCATGGTCCCGATTTGCGCTGGTACGCGAATGGTGTCTTGGCTCTGCGCCGCACCTGGCAAATGGGCAGCTTGCAAGGTCGCGCCGAAGCATGGCATGTGGGTGGCTTGATGGAGAGCAGCGGCGAGTATCAAGCCGACCTGCGCCAAGGCATCTGGAAAACGTGGTACGAAACCGGTGCACCCAAGAGCGTGCAGCACTATGCGCAAGGCGTGCTCGATGGCCTGTCGCAGGAGTGGTATCCAGACGGTGGTCGCAAGTCGCGCACTCTATGGTTGAGTGGCAAGGAACATGGTGCCTACCAAGTGTGGTACCGCGATGGTGGGCTCGCCAAAGACGGAACGATGCTCGGCGGACGCGCGGACGGTCCTTGGCGTGAGTGGACCGAGAGTGGTGCGCCCAAGGTGCTTGGCACATGGCTTGACGGCGTCGAGCACGGCTCTTGGTTGCGCTTGCAAGAAGACGGCTTGGTGGTTCTGGAGCTCTACGATCGCGGGCTATTGGTGGGCCCGCGGCGCATCATCAATGCCGAGGGCGTCAGCGTGCTCGAGGAAACTTGGGTCGCCGGACGCTTGCATGGCCTTGCAGTCGAGCGCTTTTCGAACGGACTCACGAAGAGCTCGATCACTTGGGTCGAAGGTGTGCGTGAGGGGCCCGCGGAGTGGTTCCACCCTGATGGCAGTTTGTGGACTCGTGGCCAACATGTGGCCGGCAAGCGCGAGGGGCGCTTTGTGTTCAAGAACTTGGACGGCACGGATGATCTGGCGTGGAGTGGTCTCTACGCCGATGATGCACGAGTAGGCCCGTAGAGTCGCCACGTCCAGACCAACCTCCGTATGTTCACGGTGCTCAAACGCCCGGATGGAACCCGACGCGCGCAAGGCGTGGTCGTGAATGGCCTGCGTCAAGGAAACTGGACGCTCTA
>JBILXQ010000231.1:0-4950 GCA_044378375.1 Planctomycetota bacterium | reverse complement strand
TCCGGAGGCAGTCCCTAGGGCTGCCTCCGGTCCTTTGGCAGGAGCGGGAGCCGCACCCCACGAAAATGGTTCAAGTCCGCTTGGGGCTTCACTTTTCGTCAGCGGGCGCTAGACTTTTCCACCCACCACTCGCGCCGAATCCTGCTCAAGGTTTAGGGCGATGTGGACGACAACCTGACCCTGTAGGCCAAAGTAGCACAACGGTAGTGCACCGCTTTCGTAAAGCGGGGGTTGCGGGTTCGAATCCCGCCTTTGGCTCCATCCACGGAGGCCTGTGCGCTCGCTAGACGAGCGCGCGGGCCTTCTTCCGTTGCGGGCCATACGCTAGGCTCCGCGGATGCTGAGTTATCTCCCCAAGGAACGGCGCGCCCTCATCGGCGTGGTGCATTTGCCGGCCCTCCCTGGCAGCCCCCGTCACACCCTGTCGCTGTCCGCCATCCTGGCGCAAGCGGTGGCCGATGCCCAGGCCTACGCTCAGGGCGGTGCCGATGCCTTGATCGTCGAGAACTTCGGCGATGCGCCCTTCGCGCGCGGTCGCGTGGCCAGCGAGACCGTGGCGGCCATGGCGCTCGCCGTCCACGCTGTACGGGCCCAGGTACGGCTGCCGGTGGGGGTCAATGTGCTGCGCAACGATGCGCGTTCGGCGCTGGGCATTTGTGCCGCAACGGGCGCGGAATTCCTGCGCGTGAATGTGCTCGCCGGGGCCGCGGTGACCGACCAAGGCATCATCGAGGGCGAAGCCTACGAGCTGCTGCGCGCGCGCGCGCAGTTGGCGCCGGGTACCGCAATTTGGGCCGATGTGCATGTCAAGCACGCGACCTCCTTGTCGCGCGAAACGATCGCCGAGGCAGCCGAAGAGCTCGTGGGACGGTCGCTTGCCGATGCAGTCGTGGTGAGTGGAGTGGCCACAGGCAAGGCTCCCGATGCGTCGTCTGTGCGCGAAGCCGCCCAAGGGACGCGCGGTGCTCCGGTGTACTTGGGCTCTGGAGTCTCGGTGGACAATGCAGGTGGGCTCTTGGTGCATGCCCATGGTGCCATCGTGGGCTCGTCGTTGAAGCACAACGGTGTGTTGCATGCGCCTGTGGATCCAGCTCGCGTACAAGCGTTGCGTCGTGCCTTGGAGCTCATGGGCCCGCTGCCATGAGTGTGGAGGCACACAAGCAGTCCAGCCCGAGTGCCTTGCGCTTCGCCGTCGTCACGGTGAGCGATACGCGGACTGCGTACACAGACCTCGGTGGGCGCTTCTTGGTCGAGCGTTGTACGGCCGCCGGTCACCTAGTCAGCGACACACGCCTTGTGCGCGATGAACCCGAGCAGATCCTTGCCGCCTTGGATGAGCTGGTGGCTCGCGCGGATGTCGATTTGATTCTCTACACCGGTGGTACAGGCATCGCGCCGCGCGACACCACACCGGATGCTGTTTGCCCGCGTTTCGAGCGTGACATCCCGGGTTTTGGTGAGCTGTTCCGGTACCTCAGCTATCTAGAGATTGGTCCTGCGACCATCTTGTCGCGCGCGTGTGCTGGCGTCGTACAGGGCAAGGTTGTGGTGCTGTTGCCGGGGTCTCCCAAGGCGCTCGCTCTAGCTTGGGAGAAGATTCTTGCTCCCGAATGCGGACACCTCGTGTCGCAAACACGCGTCAAGGCTACTTGACAGCGGCTCACACTTTTTTGGTCAACGACTCTTCAGCAGCGAAATGGTCGCGTTGAAGAAGCGGTCGCGCATGTAGGCTTGCGCAATGCCGGGTACTTCAAACTCAACGCTGCAGGTGTTGAAGCCGCGCGTGAAATAGAAGGCATAGTTGGCACCCATGATGATCGAGGGCACCGAGATGTTCGTGACTTCCAGATCGCATCCGACCAGCGCGTCCTTCACACGACCCGCCACCATGTTGCCGATTTCGCCGATGGCATCGAGATTCTCTTCGTTGACCTCGGCTTGTGGCTCGCCCATCAAGGCGCCCGAGATGTGCAGCATGGTGCGTTCGTCAAAGGACAGTGTCAGTGACCCGTTGCTGCGGCCGACCATGCCGACCACCACGGCGATCGGCCGCGTGGTGCTGACCAAGCGGCTGGCCCCGACGGGGGGCGGGACGATCCCCGTCATGGCTAGGCCTTCTACTGTGCCGCTGATGACGGCGTTGAGCAGCCGAGCATCGATGTCCAAAGTGGACAACACGGAGTCGTGAGAGGCGCTGGTGGTGCTAGGGCTCATGCGTGGGTTCCGGAGACGAGTGAGGCAGGTGGTGGTGCCCCTCTCGTCGGAACCGCAGGCGCTGCGTCTTGATGTGGAATTCGGGCCCAGTCCCAAGACTGGGCCATAGTGCGCACGAACAAACTTCGCGCGAAGGCTGTCGGTTACTTCAGCTCAGACGGTTCCGGTCCCGCAGCCTTCCAATGGGAAGGAGCGTGGGACACTGCGCGCCAGCCTCGATCGGTCTCCGTCACGAAGCCCTCGAACCACAACAAGTTCTGGCGGAAGTCATCCGAGCGCTTGGGCAACTGTAGGGCCTCGTGGGCGGCACGGTCTTCGGCCTTGACCACGATGCGCAATGCTTGCTTGCCCTTGCCGCTCCTCATCAAGACGGTCAAGTCGCCGTTGGTCTCTTCGAAGCAGCGATCAATCTCGCCCCACACGCGGTCTTTCTCGGGGCTTTTCGCCGCGCGGGCGAGTTGCTCGGGCTCGGCAGCCGAGCACACGCTGCCATCCTTCTCCGCCTCGGTTTCGATGGCCTTGTAGGCGATGGCACGGGCTTCCCACCAAGGCAGGAGCTGATCGTAGGGGCGTTTGGCGCTCGGGGCGTCCTTCGACGCGGGCTCGTTGACCTTGGGATTCCAAATGCCCTTCTGCGCTTTGCGAGCCGCGGTCTGGGCGGCAACGAACTCGCTGTGGAGCACCTTGGACCAGCCGTACTTCTGGAAGTAGGGGCTCTTACCTTGCTCTACGAGCAGAAGGTTGTAGTCGGTGCCATCCGGCAAGATGACATGACAGAGCAGTCGACCATAGACATCGCGCTCTTCCTTGCCGGTGGGGAACAAGAGTCCGACGCGCGGTGCAGCGCCATCCTTGCCCAACTGCTTGAAGTAGTCCTGGGCCCACAGCGCACACTCGGTCCCGAAGACCGTGCCAGGCTTGGTCTCACTGCCTTTGCCGTTCGACAGCGTCTCTTCGGTGTCCACATGCAGCAGGCGCAGCTTCTCCACGACGCCGGCGCGTTGGATGTGGATTGTGTCGCCGTCGATCACCTTGACGATTTCGAAGGTCTCCTTGGGCGGCACCCGTGAAGGCGGAGCGTGCTCCTCGGCGTGAACCGTGCTGGCGCAGGCGAGCAGCAGCGCGCTGGCGAGGGTGGAGAACAGACGACGAGGAGAAGCTGGGTGGGTAACGACTTCGACCATCACGCGGCGCATCGTACCATGCCCCGAATGGACAGCGAGATCGGACCGGTTCTGAAGGGCGTGTCGGTGGCCGGAGGGTTGGCGGTGGGGCGCGTGCGTCGCCGCACGCATGAAGCTTTGTCAGGGATGCCTGCGCGCGTTCCGTTGGATGCGGTCGAGCAGGAATTGAATCGCTTCCATCAAGCGCTGCAGCGCTCGCGTGCGGAGCTAGCTGCCTTGAAGGAGCACATTCGCGGGGAAGTGCCCGCCGAGACGGCGCGCATCTTGGATGTGCACCAAGCACTGCTCAAGGACAGCGCGTTCCTTGCGGATGTGGAGAACTTGGTGATGAATGAGCAGCTGGCACTCGAAGGTGCCATCGCCAAAGTCGTTGCGGACTTTGATCGCATCTTCAAGTTGGTGGCGAATGATGCCCTGCGCGAGCGCGCGGTGGATCTGCGCGATGTGGGCTTGCGTGTGTTGCGTTGCCTCGAAGGCGAGCCGCAGGAAGTGCACGAGGGCGACGGCGCGCGCGCGCCTGTAGTGTTGTGCGCCCGCGAGTTGTCGATCGTCGACATGTTCAATGCACAGCATGAGCAAGTCGCAGGCATCGTCGTTGAGCTTGGTGGTCTGTCGGGTCATGCCGCACAGATCGCACGCTCGATGCGCATCCCGACCTTGGTGGGCGTGGAGGGCCTGCTGGCTGCGGTTGAGGAAGGGGACCTCGTCGTGCTGGATGCCAGCGAAGGCTTGTTGCGTGTGCGACCCGAAGCACGCCTTGTCGAACAGTATGGATCGACAACGCGCTCCGACCTGCCGCGTGCACGCAGAAGTCGCACGGCACCGCGCACACGTGATGCGGTCACCTTGGATTGGTCCGCGCTCTGCGGGTCACTGCCTGAGCTTGAGGAAGCGCGCGAATCGGGCTTTGATCGTGTGGGCCTCTACCGCACGGAACTTCTGTACTTCATCGATCGTGATCCGCCGAGCTTGGATGCGCTCGTCGCTCATTACAGCGCAGTGCTTGAGCATGCACCGCAGACGGTCTTCCGTCTGCTCGATGCAGACTCCACCTTGGGTGCAACTTGGCTGCATACAGGCCGCGAGGGCAATCCGTCGATGGGCCTGGCCGGCGTGCGCGTGTTGTTGGCGCATGAGTCCATCCTGCGTCGTCAGCTCGCAGCTTTGTTGCGTGCTGTCACGCAAACTTCACAGCGCTTGGCGATCGCGATCCCGATGGTTGTCGATTGTGACGAGCTGCGGCGTGTCAAGCAAACTGTACACGAAGAGCGGCGTGAGTTGCGTCGCTTGGGTGTGGCTTGTGAAGGTGAAGTCGAGTTCGGCGTCATTGTCTCTACGCCTGCTGCAGTGCTGGGCATTGCCGATCTTGTGCGTGAATGTGACTTCGTGATCGTCACACTCGATAGTTTGCAGGAGCGCGTGCTAGCTGCCGATCGTCACAACGCAGCGCTCGCCTACATGCACGAGAGCTTGCATCCATTTGTGTTGCGCGCATTGGATGCAGTCGTGCGAGCGTGTGAAACAGCAGGACGCACAGTGAGCGTGAGTGGTG
>JBILXQ010000230.1:0-4962 GCA_044378375.1 Planctomycetota bacterium | reverse complement strand
ACGAACCTCGCCAGCAAACTCACGAGCTCTCCACAAGCGCTGCAAGCCTCCACGGCGCTGCACGCAGCAGGTCGCATTGGTGAACCCGACGAAGTGGCGCGTCTGGCAGCATTCGTGCTGGATCCCTGCAACTCGTGGATCACAGGGTCCGTCCTGAGGGTTGATGGTGGCTTGTCACGCGTGCGCGCACGCGGCTAGAGAGCTTCGATCATGACCACTCTGTGCACATGACCACACCGCGTACGCGTTTTGTGGTGCGCTTGCCCGTGGCAGCAGCCGCAGCCTTTGCCTGGCATGCACGCCCCTTGGCCTTCGATCGATTGGTGCCGCCTTTCGATCCCGTGCGGTTGGTAGAAACCCACGGCACCATTCGCAACGGCGATTGGAAGCTCTTGGCGCTGCCTCCGTTGGGCTTGCGTTGGTTGGCGCGCCACGAAGCCTATGAACCACCGCTGCGCTTTCGTGATGTGCAGGAACGTGGTCCGTTTGCTCGATGCATTCATGATCACCGCTTTGTTCCGCTGTCAGCCACCGAGTGTGAGCTGCATGACGAACTCGATTGGCGTTTGCCGCTGGAGCCTTTGAGCTATTGGATCGCAGGCCGGTTCGTGCGCGCCAAGCTCGCGCGTGCCTTCGCTTGGCGTCAGCATGTGGTGCTGCACGATCTCGCGCTCCACCAACGCGTGCAAGCCCACGAGCTGCGCTTTGCCATGTCTGTAGCGCACGGCAACTCGACCCTGCAGCGCGCGTCCCAAGTGGTGCGTGCGATCGCCGATACGGGAGGCCACAGCGTGGTGCTGCCGCATCAACTGTGCAGCGCGCAGGTACGCTGGGAGGACCACTCACACGTCTCCGTGCAGCGCAGTACCGGCACAGTGCACTTCGAACTGGGAAAGCTTGTCCAAAGTGCAAGCGACCTGCGCGACCTGAGCAGCTGGACGGATGTGCAGGAGTTGGCGGAGGCCTTGCTACTGGCTGTGGCCGGACACCTGCCTGCCGGATCCTGGAGCCTGAAGCGTGAGCAATCCGCGCAGGAGGACGACGAAGCCCCCATCCCTGCGCTTGCGGTTGCCGATCGGGCTATTCCGTCGCGCTGGAGCAGCCTGCGCGACCTGCGGCAACGACTGCGCGGACAAGTTGCTGCAGTCGACACGGGCATGCGCTAGCACCAAGCACTATCCTGTCTGCATGCTGTCCTGCTTGGTGTGGGTCGCGAGCGCGACCCTGACCATCGCGCATGAGCCGTCGATGGTGGATCTTGCTCGGTCGTACCTCGCCTTCGAGCGTGCGGTGCACACGCATGGCTGGACCGGCGTGACACGCCTAGAGGCCAATGCGAGCTTTGATCAACTGACCTTGAACTTCTTCTTGGGTGATGCAGCAGGAGCCATTGCACGGCTCGATGCTCTGACCGCACGCATCGACCCGGCCCGCGCCGCGGTGGACGAACGCGCCTGTGATGCGCTGACGCTCGTCTGCGAGCAACGCTGGCGAGCCAAGGGCCACGAACGGCCGCTCGTCGCGCTTGTGCGCACGCATGATGGCCACGCTGTACCAGACGATTGGGATGCGCCAGTGTTCGTGCACGCAGTACCGCTCGATGGCTCATCAGGTTGGACAACGCAAGCCAGGTGGCAACAGACGAGCACTGGGCAACTACAGACGGTCACCGACGCGCAGTTGCCTGCGGGTGTGGATGTCGAACTGCGTCTGCAGGTAGGCACTGCACCTGCGCGGAGGCTGTGCACCTTGGAGTGGCTCGATGCCCCTCCCGAGCAATTGCGCTCACAAGCGCTGGCTCAACTCGCGACGATCGAAGCGGACGGTCCGCCGTTGGAACAAGCTCACGCCAGCTTGGAAGCGCGTGCCAAACGCTTTCGCAATCGCGTAGACCCGGCCAGCGCAGCCTCTGTGTTGTTTCAACCAGGCCAAGAGTGGCGTGCGCTACAGGCTGATCTCACGCAACTGGCCCAAGGAGAGGATCCCTACCGGCGCCGCAGTGGTGCTACATGGCGTGTGGTACGCACCGCAACACGCACCATCCCTGTGCGTGTGCATGCGCCGGCCGCGGCCCGCGAAGATCGGCCGTTACCACTCGTGATTGCGTTGCATGGTGCCGGCGGTGATGAACATCATTGGCTGGAGGCCTACGGCGCGGGTCAGATGGCTCGCTTGGCCGAACGCGATGGCGTACTGGTGGCCGCGCCTGCGGTGGGCTTCGCAGGTTGGAGCGCCGAGGATCACAGCGCACTGGTCCGTGGCTTGGTGTATTGCTATGCGATTGATCTCAAGCGCGTCATGGTCATCGGCCATTCCATGGGTGCCGCAGCCGCAGCGCAGTTAGCTGCAACGCCCTCACTCAAGCTGGCTGCCGTCGCCTGCTTGGCCGGCGGTCCGCGAGGTGCAGCGCCGAAAGCGTCTGCACCTCTCCTAGTGTTGTCAGGAGAACGCGACAACATCGTGGCGCATGTACCACTGCGCTCAGCCGCCGAGGCTTGGCGCGCAGCGGGGCTACCCGTGGACTTTCGTGCGCTCCCCGACGAAGGACACACCTTGTTGGTGGCGGAGCACTTGGACGAGGTTTGGACATGGATGCTGAAACCTCAACGCTGAAGGTGCGCCGCACCTGCGTGCCAGCGATTGGCGGTCGCATCAAGACGGCTGCCGAGAGTTTTGTAGTCGAGGAAGTGCCGGCCTATGAACTCTCCGGCGAGGGTGAGCATGTGCATGTGCGCCATCGCCGTCGTCTGCGCGCCACACGCGAATTGGTCAGCGAACTGGCAGCTGAGTTCAACTTGCACGAACGCGACATTGGCTACGCAGGCATGAAAGACAAGGTCGCCGTCGCCGTGCAGTCGTTTTCCTTGCCGCTACGCACGCTGCCTCTGGACGAAGTGCGTGCGCGCATCGAGGCGCGCGTCGGTGGTCAGGTGTTGGACTGCAAGCGCCATGGCAACAAACTCAAGCGCGGTCACTTGCGCGGCAATCGTTTTGTGATCGAGATTGATGGATGTCGCGCAGGCGCAGAGGCCGATGCACGGAGCATGCTCGCTGAGATTCAACAGCTCGGCCTCATCAACGCCTATGGGGCTCAACGCTTTGGCCGCGATGGCACGAATGCGCAAGCTGGGGCCCGACTGCTGGGGCGCCGCACCCGCAGTTGGCTGGATCAGTTGAGGTTGAATGCTTGGCAGTCACACCTCTTCAATCGCTGGCTGGAGAAGCGGGCCAGTCTCTTTGGATGGCACAGCTTGATCGAAGGCGATGTCGCCAAGAAGACCGATAATGGCGCGCTCTTCGATGTGCTCGATGTCGCGGCCGAGACTCCGCGGCGCGAACGCTTGGAGATTGTTCCCACGGGACCGATGTGGGGCACGGACATGCGCCGTGCCAAGGGACAAGCCGACCAGCTTGAGCTTGCTGTACTGCAAGAGTCGGGTGCCACGCTGGAGACGCTGGAGCCTACACGCTTGGAGGGCACGCGGCGTGCTGCGATCG
The DNA here is from genome assembly GCA_044378375.1 of Planctomycetota bacterium. Lineage (GTDB taxonomy): Bacteria > Planctomycetota > UBA1135 > UBA1135 > SXXH01. Next base: position 1,464 of record JBILXQ010000230.1, on the reverse strand, counting down.
TCAAGGTCGAAGGCGTGCACATGGAACCATTGGACGGCAATGGATTGCGGCTGTCCTTCACCTTGCCGAAGGGTTCGTACGCAACGGCTCTGCTCGATGAACTCTGCGGAACCGTGGAGTTGCTCGATGAAGGTGTCGACGACGCATGAAGGCTCGCCGGCTCGCCGCACGGGTACTGAAACTGAGCATTGCGCTCTTCGTGGTCGCATGCGCGGTGCTCTATCTCGGCCGCGATGCAATCCTGCATGCAGCCTTACAGCGCGCGCTACCTGACGATGGCGCCACAAAGATTGCCAATGCCGAATGGAGTGGCTGGTTGCGCGTACGCTTGGAGGGCATCGAACATGCGTCGTCAGGCGTACAAGCACGCTGTGCGACAGCCGAAGTCGTCATCGACTATGACAGGACGCAAGGCGTGCATCTGCAATCGGTGGCCGTACGTCAAGCGACTGTGAAGGTGTTGCCGGAGCAGCTACCTGCTCGAGAGGAAAGCGAGACCACCTCACTCCCCGAGTTGCCGCAGGGGCTTCCGCGTATCGAGTTGGACCAACTCCAACTGGAAGTCGCCTTCGAAGATGGACGCAACGCCACCTTGACTGACGGGCATGTGGTGCTGACGAACCAACAGCTCTCCGTGCAGGCGGCCAACGTTCGCTTCCGTGGTCCCGGGTTCGACTTGCAAGCGCCACTAGAAGCCGAGATCCAGCAGGTCCAGCGCGGTATCGATATCACCAAGTGGAGTTGGGATCCACGGGTGCAGGTGCGACGCGCGCATGTGGACTGGAATGCAGGACACTACCAGTACGCACTCGATGCGCAGTTGCTCGACGGCGATGTACAGCTGAACGGGTCCTTGCACATCACCGACGAGTCACCGCGCTTTGACGGCAACCTCCGTGTGCGCGCCATCAACATGGGAGCCGCATCGGCTTGGTTCGGCCAAACTGGTCTGTCAGGCACACTTGACGGCAATTGGAGCTTCACCACGCCTCTAGACGCAGACAGTGTGGCTCAAAAGGCCCAACTGTCAGGTTTCATTGCCCTGCACAATGGCCTTGTGCACTCCGTGCCTCTCGATATGCGTGGCCGCGTGGAGTACCAGCACGGGGCACTCACTCTGCGCGAGACCATGGTGATCAGCGGCCCGAACATGGCCCACGTAGCCATCGCCCAAGTCGCACTGCTGGATTTTGATGCGTGTCAAGTCTTTGACAGCGGTGTGGTAGTGGCGCGTGTGGAACTGCACGAGCTCGGACTTACCTTCGAAGATGAGCGGGCCGCCACGCGCGCAGGATTGCATGCCTATGTGCGGCTCATCGACGGAGTACTGCGCTTGGATGGCACCTCCCTCGCTTCGGAAGATGGCGTGGCCACCATCGAGCACCTGCAGGTGGATGTTGCCCAGTTGAACCTCACCGAACCGGACAACACCGCAGGCCCGTTGCAGTGGATCCAACGGCTTGG
>JBILXQ010000229.1:0-4977 GCA_044378375.1 Planctomycetota bacterium | reverse complement strand
GGTTGTGCGCTTGCGGATAGAAGAACCCCGCGTCTTCGCGCAAAGTGTAGGCGCGCTTGTAAGCCTCTTCTGCCTCGCTCTTGCGACCAAGGCGGTTGAGCTCGTCGCCCCACGAGTACCATGCCACTGCGCTGCCTGGATTCTGTGCGATTGTCACGGACCACAAGGATTCTTGGCTGCGCCAATCGAGGTTGCGCGTGTGCGTGCGCCAGCCGTAGAAGCCCACCACACCAGCGAGCAGCAACCAACCGCCAGCACGCACCAGCTTGTGTGGGCGTTGCAGCACGACTTCCAACGCGAAGCCCAGCGCCAGCGCAAAGCCCAACGACGGCAAGAACAGCAAGCGATCGGCGCGCACCGTTCCGATCGCGATCAGCAGATTGCTGACCGGCAATATGGCTAGCCCAAACCACGCCAAGCCCGCGACAATCCACCACGCCTCGCGACGCGCGCACCACCACACAAAGCCCGCGAGTGCGCCCAAGCTGCCGAGCGCCACGAGCACGCTTTGGTCGCTGAGCGAGCGCTCGACGAGGTCGCGGTAGTCCGAGTACTCCGCGCACAAGTGCAGCGGGAAGCACAACTGCCCGAGGTAGTGCGTCAAGACCTCAAGCGCATACAGCACGCGATCGCTGGTGGAGGCGCGTGCCATGACATCTTGCAGTGCGACCTGTAGCCCGCCGACCGCTGCATAGCGCAGGGAGAAGAAGAGCACGAGCGGTAGCGCGTACAACAGGTACAGCTCGACGCGCCGCAGCATGGGGCGCAAGTCGCCGCGCTCTCGCACGAGCCAGTCGAGCAAGAAGAGCAGCCCCGGCAGCGTGACGGCCGATTCCTTGAAGAGCAAAGCGATGAGGAAGCAGCCTACGGCACCCCACAACCACGACTTGGACCGGGTCGTGGGGGTGGCAAGCTCCAGAGTGGCGGACTCGCCACCATTGCGGCGTCGTTCTTGACGCTTGAGAGCGCGCGTCAGCGGCTGAGCAGCTAGGTCACGGGGCGGATTGAGGTAGCCGAAGTGCAGGATCCCCGCCAAAACGGCGAACAGGGCCGCGCCGATCTCCGCGCGACCCACGCCGTTGGCCACAACCTCGGTGTGCACCGGATGCAGACCGTAGAGCAAGGCCATCAGACACGCCAAACGACGGCTGGCCTGCAACTGGCGCGCGAAGCCGTACACCGCCGCTGCCAAAAGGGCGTTCAGCAGCACATTGGTGAGGTGTATGCCGAAAGGCCCAGAGCCATACAGCGCCCAGTCCAGCGCATAGCTCCACATGGTCAGCGGGCGGTACAGGCCGTTGTCGCCATCCGCGTCGCTCAGGTTGCGCGCTGTGAAGAACCCCTGGAGATCCCAGAGGTTGTTGAGCCGCGGGTTGTCGCGAATGACCCCCAGGTCGTCGTAGACATAGCCATTGGCCAAGCTGCTGGCGAAAGCGAGCGCGACAATCAGCGCTAGGGCTGCCAGAGCAAGCCCGTCCAGGCGCCAAGACCAGCGGTTGTCAGACGGGGACAGGGGGGCCGAAGACATAGGGTTAGGCTGAATTTGGAGCGTGCTCAGCCAAGGGGACCGGACAAGAATGCCCCGTAAATTGACGCTCGGTTAGGCCCAGGCCGGTTGTGTGTCTCAAAATACACATTCCTAGCCTCGCCCAGCCCTAGGGGGCGCTGCTGCGGCGGGTGCGGTCGGTTGCTAGACTCTTCGCCCCCCCAGTCCCATGACTCACTCGGCCCCCCCCGCCGTGCTCCATGGCTTAGTCCGTGGTCTGCACCATGTGGCCATCGTCGTTCCTTCCATCGAAGGAGCCCGTGGCACCTACGGCACCCTTGGCCTCGGCGCGACCGAGATCGAGTTCGTGGCCGATCAGCGCGTCAATGTGCTGGTGCTATGGGCGGGCTCCCAGCGCATCGAGCTGGTCGAACCCGCCAGCCCCGACTCGCCGGTGACCAAGTTCCTAGAGAAGACCGGCGGGGGGCTGCACCACCTCGCTTGGAAGGTCGAGGACTGCGCAGCGGCCGTTCAGGAACTGCTGGCCCGCGGCGTGCGCATGATCGACGAGGTGCCCCGCAAGGGCGCCCACGGCACGACGATCGCCTTCGTGCATCCCAAAGCTACCGGTGGTGTCTTGATGGAGCTCGTGGAAGAGCCCCGCGCTGGACACCATGCCGGACACCCCGCCGAAGGCCACACCGGCCTCCACGGCTGATGAAGACGAACACGATGACTACTACGAAGAACGACAAGGTCCCCGAAGTCCCCGAGAGTGCAGTCGATCGCCTGCGCCGCATGCGCGAGCTGACGCTCGTCGGTGGCGGTCCCGAGCGCATCGCGGCCCAGCACAAGAAGGGCAAGCTCACGGCGCGTGAACGCATCGACTTCCTCGTCGACGAAGGCAGCTTCGTCGAGTTGGATCGCTTCGTGACGCACCGCAGCACGGACTTCGACATGGCGTCGCAGCAACTGCTCGGTGATGGTTGCGTCACCGGCCATGCCCTGATCGACGGCCGCCCGGTGTACCTGTTCGCGCAGGACTTCACCGTGCTCGGCGGTTCGATGGGCGAGATGCATGCCAAGAAGATCTGCAAGGTCATGGACATGGCCTTGAAGGTCGGTGTGCCGGTCATTGGCCTGAACGACTCGGGTGGCGCGCGCATCCAAGAAGGCGTCGATGGTCTGGGCGGCTACGCCGAGATCTTCTGGCGCAATGTGCAGGCCTCGGGCGTGATCCCGCAGATCAGCTGCATCATGGGCCCTTGTGCTGGTGGCGCGGTGTATTCGCCGGCCATCACGGACTTTATCGCGATGGTGGAGAACACGTCGTACATGCACATCACCGGACCTGACGTGGTCAAGACGGTGACGCATGAGGAAGTCACCAGTGAAGAGCTCGGCGGGGCGCACGTGCACGCTGCCAAGAGCGGTGTGGTGCACTTCGTGTCGCCCGATGGCAAGAGCTGCATGCAGCTGACGCGCAAGCTGCTGTCGTACCTCCCGCTGAACAATGCGGAAGAAGCGCCGTTCGTGCCCACGGACGATCCGCACGACCGCTGCGATCCAGAGCTCGACTCCATCGTGCCGGCCGATCCGCAGAAGCCCTACGACATGAAGCGCGTGATCGAGAAGATCGTCGACACGGGCTCGTGGCTTGAGGTGCAACCCGAGTATGCGCAGAACATCATCATCGGTTTCGCGCGCTTTGGCGGGCGTGTTACCGGCGTTGTGGCCAACCAGCCGGCGGTGCTCGCTGGTTGCTTGGACATCGATGCTTCGGTGAAGGGCGCGCGCTTCATCCGCTTCTGCGATGCCTTCAACATCCCGATCTTGACGCTCGAGGATGTGCCGGGCTTCTTGCCGGGCACGGCGCAAGAGTACGCCGGCATCATCCGTCACGGCGCGAAGCTGTTGTACGCCTATGCCGAGGCCACCGTGCCGAAGATCACCATCATCACGCGCAAGGGCTACGGCGGCGCGTACGACGTGATGGGCTCGAAGCACCTGCGCGGCGACCTCAACCTGGCTTGGCCGGGCGCGATGATCGCGGTGATGGGTGCTGCTGGCGCAGCCAAGATCATCTACCGCCGCGACATCGAGAAGGCCGCCGATAAGGCTGCGATGGAAGCCGAGAAGACCGCTGAATACGAGCGTCTCTTCAACAACCCGTACCGCGCCGCAGCGCGCGGTTACATCGACGATGTGGTCGAAGCATCGCGTACTCGTTCGTTGGTCATCCGCAGTCTGGAACTGTTGAAGACCAAGCAAGAGAACCGCCCGCCGCGCAAGCACGGCAACATCCCGCTCTGAGGCCTACGCTATGTTCGATCGCATCCTGATCGCCAACCGTGGCGAGATTGCCCTGCGCGTCATCCGTACGGCGCGCGAGATGGGCATTGAGACTGTGGCTGTGTGCTCTGACTGGGATCAGAAAGCGCTGCACACGCGCATGGCCCATGTGGCTGTGCCGTTGGGCGGCAATCTGCCGAGCGAGAGCTACCTGCGCGTGGACAAGATCCTCGACGCAGCCAAGAAGACGGGCGCGCAAGCGATTCACCCTGGCTACGGCTTCTTGTCCGAGAACGCCAACTTTGCGCGCGCTGTGCGCGAAGCAGGTCTGGTGTGGATCGGGCCGCCGCCCGAGGCCATCGAAGCGATGGGCGACAAGATCAAGAGTCGTCGTCGCATGAAGGAAGCCGGCGTGCCTGTGGTGCCGGGCCTTGTGGATCCGGTCGATGATGCAGCCGCGGCCAAGGTTGCCGCCAAGCCCATCGGCTATCCGATTGCGCTCAAGGCCGCAGCGGGTGGCGGTGGCAAGGGCATCCGTATCGTGCGCGAGGAAGCGGCGATGGATTCGGCCTTCCGCACGGCCTCCGGTGAGGCCAAAGCCAGCTTTGGCGACGGTCGCATCTACCTCGAGCGCTATCTCGACCGGCCGCGTCACATCGAAGTGCAGTTGCTCTTCGATCACCAAGGCAATGGCGTGCACTACGGTGTGCGTGAGTGCTCGATCCAGCGTCGTCACCAGAAGCTGTTGGAAGAGTGCCCGTCGGTCGTGATCGACGACAAGACGCGCGAAGCCATGGGCGAAGTAGCGCTCAAGGCGGGGCGTGCCGTCGGCTATCAGAACGCCGGCACCGTCGAGTTCTTGTGGAGCAACGGCGAGTTCTTCTTCTTGGAGATGAACACGCGCTTGCAGGTCGAACACCCCGTCACCGAGATGGTCACGGGCGTGGACCTTGTGCGCGAGCAGATCCGCGTGGCCTCGGGCGAAGCCCTCGGGTACGGACAGGAACGCGTGCGTTGGAACGGTTGGGCGATCGAGATCCGCATCAATGCCGAGGATCCGCGCAACAAGTTCTTGCCGTCCATCGGCACCATCCACAACTTGCGCATGCCTGGTGGACCGTTCTTGCGGTTGGACTTGGGCATGTACCGCGGCATGGAAGTGGGGCCGAACTACGACCCCATGCTCGGCAAGTTGATCG
>JBILXQ010000228.1:0-4979 GCA_044378375.1 Planctomycetota bacterium | reverse complement strand
GGGTTCGGTCAGCACGGTGGTGGATGAGGGGCACCTTGTCGCACAAGGGGCCCAAGTGGTCACGCGCGGCGACACGCAGCATCCGGTGACGCGTGCTGCGTTGGGCTTTGATGCCCGGGGCCGCGCCGACTGTGCATGGACTTGGTGCGTGGCTGATGCGTTGTATGCACTGGACGAACCTGTGGTGAACGCTCCTAACAAGCCCGCTGTGGCGCCCAAGCCCAACGCAGACCGCGTGTGGCAAGCTGAAGAAGTTCTGGGCGCAGGTCCCATGCTCGTGGTTGCCGGCAAGGTGCGGAACACGGAAGCGGAAGAGTGCTTCCAAGGTGTCGGTGCCGGTTCACGACATCCACGCACAGCGGCTGGCTACACCAAGGACGGTCGACTGTTGCTGTTAGTAGTCGATGGTCGCAGTGCGGAAAGCCGAGGCGCCACGCTCGAAGAGACAGCGCAATTGCTGGTCGAGTTTGGTGCGCACGAAGGCCTCAACTTTGACGGCGGCGGCTCGACGACCTTGTGGGTCGGAGGTTCCGTCATCAATCGCCCCAGCGACAAGACGGGTGAGCGTCCGGTGGCCTCTGTGTTGGCGTTGGTGCCGAACTAACCGCCGCTCGGTTGCTTGGGTGCGCTGAGTTCGCGCGCCTTGGCATCCAACTCGGTCAACTTGCCGGCCGAGAAGCCGCGGTCGTGGAACCACACCACCTTGCCTTCCGCATCCAACAGGAAGATGCGGCCATTGCGCGGCTGTTCGTTGCCTGTGATCGCCACGATCTTCTTGGCATCCCCACCGTAGACGCACACCACCGAGGCCCAATCCTCTTTGGGGATGCCGCTGCGCATGCCGGAGTCGATCCATCCGGAGATCATGCTAGGCACCAGGCCGGGGATGGTCGGCACTTCCACGACATGTGCGGGCGGCTTGGCCATCGTCAAGCCCACAGCCCAACGATCCAAGTCGAACTGCGTCTCTTGCACATAACCCACAAGCAAGACGGTCGGTTTGCCCGCGTACGCGCCGGGGATGGCGACCGCTTCTTTGTTCAGAGACTGGCCCGCGACACTTGGGAAGGCTTGTCCAATTGGGTTGACATTCTTGATGGCGGAGCTGCAACCGGCAAAGAAGGGGACAAGTGCAAGCGGAACGATGGTCTTCCAGATGGTCATCATGGGCTGCTCAGGACGTGGAGTTGGTCTTGGCGTTGGGCGTGCGGCACGCGTGGGCACGCACGGTGTCGAGCGACGGATGATCGCCGACATGCTTGCCTCGCCACGCCCACGTCATGCTGCCATGTTCCAGGCGAAAGAAGCCACTCATACGCAGCACATCTCCACTAGGCACGCCGATGCCATTGCCCTTCCACATCGCACCCAGAGCGTGTGCGAACACTGCTGGTCCGAACAGCTGCCACGCGTTGCCCTTGCCTAAGCCAAAGGACTCATAGAGCTCGCCGCTAGGGTCGGCGATGCAGTGGGACTCGGGCGCGAAGTCCGTAAAGAAGCGTTGCGTGGCCTCCACATCCGCGCTGCCTACATACAGCACGTCACACCAATCGTGGCTTGGATCAGAACTGCGCGCACGGCGCAGGTCGCGAATCACTTCGCGGCAGAAGGTTCAACCAAAGTGACGCAAGAACACCAGCAGCAAGGCACCTTCCGCGCTGCGATTGCGCAGCGTTCCGTCCACGCGGTAGCCCGTCAAAGGACGGTCCAGAACCGCATCCGATAAGGGTGTGAGTGCGTACATTCAACTCATGCTGTACGCCGCACTCTCTGCCTTGGATGCATCCTCGGACACAGTGCGGTCGCTACATGCGTCTGTACTGGCAAGCGAGTTGCATCGTCTGCAAGCCGCGTGCGCGCCGACTCCGCGTACATGGTTCTACCTGCCTTACGACCAACTCACCGATGAGTTGGGCCCGTGGTCGCGTCTAGCGCCGCAGCAAGTCGGCATCGTGCTCGTGGAGACGGCCGCGAAGGCGCGGCGGCGTCCTTACCACCAGCAGAAGCTCGCCTTCCTCTTGGCGAATCAGCGTCGTTTTGCGCTGGAGCAAGCGGCGCGTGGCGTGGCGGTGGAGTACCTCATCAGTCGCGAGTCCTATGCGACCGTGCTCGCGGCTTGGGTCACCCAGCATCAACCGCTCGTGATGATGGAAGCCGCCGAACGCGAGCTGCGCGTGGAGCTAGCTGACCTAGTCAAACGAGGCCTGCTCAGCGTGGTAGCCCACGAGGGTTGGTTGACCAGCACCGAGCTCTTTGAGCAAGCGTGTGGAGTCCAGAGTCCTTGGCGCATGGACGCCTTCTACCGCGAGGCCCGTCGTGCAACCGGCATCTTGATGGAGCGCGGTAAGCCCTTAGGCGGGCGTTTCAGCTTTGATGGCGAGAACCGCGAGCCATGGTCGGGCTCACCGCCAGCTCCCGCGGTGCCGCGCTTCGAGCACGGGGCCTTGGAAGCCGAAGTAGAGGCGTTGGTGCGCAAGCAGTTTGGCACACATCCAGGCCGAGTGGATCTGGGCGCGCTCCCGACAACGAAAGCCCACGCTCACGAGTGTTGGGACTTTGTTCTGCGCGAATGTCTCGAGCACTTTGGTCCGTATGAGGACGCCATGTCGCGCTTCTCGCGCACCTTGTTTCATACGCGCATTGCACACCTGCTGAATGTGTCGCGCTTGCTGCCCGTGGCGGTGCTGAAGACGGTGCTGCACAGCGGCGCACCTCTTGCGAGTGTCGAGGGCTTTGTGCGGCAGGTGCTGGGTTGGCGTGAGTTCGTGCACCATGTGCATCGTGCCACAGACGGCTTCCGCGACTTGCCCGGGGTGCCACGAGCCCAGCAGGCACGCGCCACCGATGCGGGCTGGTGGACCCTGTCTGGTTTGGTTGACAGGCCGCACCATGCTGAGCCCGCACCAGCAGCTCTTGCCGCTCACAATCCGTTGCCGCCTGCATGGTGGGGGCGCTTGTCGGGTCTGGCTTGCCTGGATCGCGTCGTGCGCACGGTGATGGAGGATGCTTGGTGTCACCACATCGAACGCCTGATGGTGCTGGCCAACATTGCAGCTCTCTTGGATGTGGATGCACGCGAGCTGACGGACTGGTTTTGGTGTGCCTTTGTCGATGCCTATGACTGGGTGGTGGAACCGAATGTGCTGAGCATGGGGACCTTCGCCACTGGGGATGTCATGACGACCAAGCCGTACATTGCCGGCTCGGCGTACATCGACAAGATGAGCGACGACTGTGCAGGGTGTGCGTTCACACCGGGCAAAGACTGTCCCTTGACCTCGTTGTACTGGGCCTACTTGGACCGTCACGCCCAGGCTTTGGCCGGCAATCCTCGTCTCCTGATGCCGTTGCGTTCCCTAGCCAAGCGCGATCCAGCTAAACGCAGTGCCGATGCACGTGTGTACGCCACAGTCTCGGCAGTGCTGGCCAAGGGCGCACGCTTGGATCCCAAGCAGTTGATGTAGGTCGTCACAGGGCTCACATGCGCGCGGTACCATGGTGAGACCTCGCTCCCCCGCATGAGTGCAAGTACGCAGTCCGCTGGCTTACCCTCGACGACCGCCGAGCGCTTGTTTGCCGAGCATGTGGCGCGCTTGGAGCGCGGAGAGCAAGTCGACTTCGAAGCGTACTGCCAAGCGCATCCTGAACACGCGCAAGACCTGCGGCGTTGTCATGCGGACTGGACCAACTGGCTGTCTGTGGTGGAGCGTATGTCGGGTTTGGATGCTCCGCCGGAAGCCATCGGCTCGCTTCTGGATCGGCTGCGGCGACACACAGCCTCCGCCGATCGGTTCCGCGTGGAAGGCGAGGTTGGGCGCGGCGGCATGGGCTCCGTGTTGCGCGTGTGGGATGAGGATCTACGCCGGCCGCTGGCCATGAAGGTCGCGCTGCCCGGCGAGCGTGACATGCGCACGCTGGGGCGTTTCGTCGAGGAAGCCCAGATCACGGCCCAGTTGGATCACCCCGGGATCGTGCCGGTGCACGAAGCCGGCGTCGATCAACGCGGTGAGGTGTGGTTCACCATGCGTCTGGTGCACGGTGACGATTTGCGCGTCATCTACCAACGTGTGGCCGATGGTCAAAACGGCTGGACACGCACGCGTGCTTTGGGTGTGCTGCTCAAAGTCTGCGAGGCCATGAGCTACGCTCACGATCGGGGTGTGCTGCACCGCGACCTGAAACCTGCCAACATCATGGTGGGTAACTATGGCGAGGTGTATGTGATGGACTGGGGCCTCGCCCGAGTCGAAGGCCGGCCGGACTTGCATGACCTTGCCCTAGTCGAAGTGCCCGCGCCAGCTGCTGCACCTGTGGCCACCAGCCGCGCCGATCTGCGCCAGCAAGACCGGCATGCCACGCTCTTGACGCGTGATGGCCAGGTGCTCGGCACGCCGGCGTACATGGCTCCTGAACAGGCGCACGGCGACAAAGCGGCGACGGATCGGCGCGCCGATGTGTATGCAGTGGGAGCAATGCTCTACCACTTGCTGGCGGGACGCGCTCCGTACCAAGTGGGGCACACCACTCGCCCGGACCATGAGTTGTTAGAGCTGTTGCGCCAAGGCCCACCAGCACCCGTGCAACACCACAGCGCGGATGTCAGTCCAGATCTGCTGGCGATCGTGGACCGTGCTATGCGGTGCGATCCCGCGCAACGCTATGCCGACATGACGGAGTTGGCTGCTGATTTGCGCGCTTACCTCGAAGGGCGTGTGGTCAAAGCCCACCAAACGGGCACTTGGGCCGAAACTCGCAAGTGGGTGCAGCGCAACCGCGCGTTAGCCGCATCGTTGGCGGGAACTATGTTGGCGCTGATCACCGGCATCGTGGTGGCGTCGCGCTTTGCAGCCGAGGCTTCTGAGCAAGCCCAACGCACGGCTCTATTGAACAAGGAGCTTGTCGCACAGAGCCGCGACCTCAAGTTGCGCGGACTGCTGCAGGATGTGGCGCGCTTGCGCGCGGCAACTCGGGATGTAGAT
>JBILXQ010000227.1:0-4980 GCA_044378375.1 Planctomycetota bacterium | reverse complement strand
GGTGCCGCCAGTCGAAGCGAAAGGTCTGCGTGGAGAAGGTGTGGCCGCAGGTCTTGCAGCGAAAGCGCTGCACGAAGCGGTTGTCGCAGCGGCGCCAGTAGTGGCCCTTGTGCTGGAAGGCAAAGTGCGCCCGGCCGGCGCAGGAGGGGTGCGGACAGAAAGCGGGTGTGAAGGCGGTCATGGCGTAGGTGCTCCGCCCTTACGGACGAAGCGCGCGCGCCAAGTGGGACAGCTAGTTGGGATTTCTGTGCACACTCGCCGGGGCCAGTATCACTAGGGGCTTGCTTCATCCCCTCAACCCGCTATCCTCTCTCACCCCTCGGGCGCGTAGCTCAGTCGGTAGAGCAACTGGCTTTTAACCAGTAGGTCGAAGGTTCGAATCCTTCCGCGCTCACCACTCTCACCAGTGGTGAGCCCCACGCCCAGATCTCTTGGGACTTAGAGGGCCCCAACCGCCACGGGAGCCAGCGCACAGGCCGCTTCCACTTCCTCGACGGTCTTCGGAATGCCGGTTGTGAGGACCTCGTGGCCATGTGAGGTCACAAGGACGTCATCTTCGATGCGGATCCCGATGCCGCGCCACTCGGGGCCTACGGTGGTATCGTCCTCGGCCACATAGAGACCTGGCTCCACGGTGAGCACCATTCCGGCCTCCAGCCGACGCGATGTGCCGTCCACGTTGTAGGCGCCGCAGTCGTGTACATCGAGCCCGAGCCAATGGCTGGTGCGGTGCATATAGAAGCGACGGTAGTCGTCCTTCTTGAGTTGCTCGTCCACACTGCCACTCAGAAGGCCCAAGCGCACGAGGCCGTCAATTAACGCTCGTAGCGCTGTCTCGTGGACGCTGACGAAGGACACTCCGGGCTGCACGTGCGCAATCGCCTTGAGCTGGGCTTCCAAGACCACCTCGTAGAGGGCGCGTTGCTGCTTGGAGAATCGCCCATTCACGGGGAAGGTGCGCGTGACATCGCAGGCATACCAGTCGTGCTCGGCTCCAGCATCGATCAGCAACAAGTCGCCGTCCTTCATGACAGCGTTGTTCTCGTTGTAGTGCAGGATCGTCGCGTTCGCACCCGAGGCCACGATGTTGTTGTAGGCCGCGCCGGTGCCTCCGCTCGCTCGGAAGTGCCACTCCAGTAGGGCGTCGATCTCACACTCGTTCTTGCCGGGCCTGGCGGCTGCCATGCACGCGATGTGTGCGGCCTTAGTGGTCGCGGCGGCGCGACGCATCAAGTCGAGTTCGGCCTTCGACTTCTTGAGGCGCAGTTCACCCAGCACAGGAGCCGTGTCGAGCATCTCGATAGGGGGCAAGATCGGACCTTTGGCGGTCATGCGCAGCTTGCCGAGCAGCTCGGTCATGCGTCGATCATTCTCGACATCCACGCCAAAGCGCCACATCAGGCGCTGCGCGCTCTTCAGGATGATGCTCAAGTCGCTCCACAGCTTCTCGATCGGGCGCGCGCAGTCGACGCCGAGTCGTTCCGGTGCGCGCTCGACACCCAAGCGGCGTCCGGTCCAGATCTCCATCGAGCGATCGCGTTCGCGCAAATAGAGGATGCTGCGCGGGCCGCCTTTCCACGGCTTGCCATCGAAGTCGACTGCGCCAGGCAAGGCCGGCAGCAACACCAAGACGCTGTCCGGTTCAGCGAAGCCCGTCAGCCACACAAAGTCAGAGTCAGGGCGGAAGCGATACTCCGTGTCGAAGTTGCGCGTCTTGTGCGACGCGGTAGGAAAGATGCCTGCAGCCCCGCGCTCTTGCAGGGCTTCCAGTACGCGCAGTCGGTGCTCGCGATGCCTCACGCTTGTGTCTCCTTGCTGTCCTTAGCCTCGTCACTCACGGGCTTCGTAGCCTCAGGCATGAGCTTGCCGAAGTACTCCGGCATCTTGACTCCGCCCACTTCGCTCATCATCTGCATCATCGGAGGCAGTGAGCCTGCGAGTGAGTGCAAGAAGTTGGTCGTCGCATTGCGACCGTCCTTGCCTGCACCGTTGTCCCACACCACGACCTTGTCGAACTTGACATTGGAGATGGCGGTGGCGGCTGTCTTGGACAGCTCTTCCAACTTCTCCAACATGAGCATCTGGAAGGCCGCGTCGGCACTGCCGCAGGATTCGATGATCGTCTTCAAGCCTTCGCCCATCTTCGCGAGCATCTCGTACTCGCCGCGGGCTTGGGCTTCCAAGCGCGCGAAGATCGCAGCCGCCTCGGCCTGCGCTTCGATGCGGCGCTTCTCTGCCGCTGCTTCCGCTTCGATGATGGTCTGCGACTTCACGGCGCGAGCCATCGCCTCCAATTCGGCGCGCTTCTCAGCCTCGATCTTCTTGGCTTGCGCTTCGGCCGCTCGTGCTTGTGCGAGGTACTGTGCTTCCAAGACGGCGGCTTGGGCTTCGCGCGAGCGCGTTTCGGAGAGCTGATAGGCCTCAGCTTCGCGCACCTTCAAGGCTGCGTTCGAGGCGGCCATGTCGGCCTTGGCCTTGTTTTCACCGGACACGGCTTCCGCATCGGCAGCGGCGACCTGGATACGCATGGCGCGTTGAGCATCGCGCACCTTAGCGTCGCGCTCGAACTGCGCCGTCTGCTCGCCGATGGTGCGTTCCTTCTCCAATTCAGCGATCTTCACGGAGCGTTCACGCTCAGCAGACTTGGTGCCGATGTCGCGCAGCTTCTCATTGTTCGACACTTCGATGACACGGTCGCGGTCGGCCTCGGCCACACCGATCGCACCCTTCTTGAACTGCATGGCGACATCGATCTCGGCTTGCTGAATGGCCTCGGATGCGGCCTTTTTGCCGATGGCTTCGATGTAACCCGACTCGTCGGTGATGTCCTTGATGTTGACGTTGATCAGGACGAGGCCGATCTTCTTGAGCTCAGGCTCGAGCGAGTCTTGAATTTTTGACAAGAACTTGTCGCGGTCGCGGTTGATCTCGTCGATGCGCATGGACGCGATCACTTGCCGCAGCTGGCCGAAGATGATGTCTTCAGCTTGCTTGATCACCGCCGTCGTTTGCAGACCAAGCAAACGGATTGCCGCGTTGTTCATGGTCTCTTCATCCGTGCCGATGGCCACGGTGAACACGCTAGGCACATTCACGCGGATGTTCTCGATCGACAGCGCGCCCTGTAGCGGGATCTCGATCTGCACCGGATCCAGCGAGAGGTACTCGTAGCTCTGGATCAAGGGCCACACGAAGACACCGCCGCCGTGAATGCACTTGGACGAGCGCCCCGCGCTGGTCTTGCCGTACACGACCAACACGCGGTTCGAGGGACAGCGCTTGTAGCGGCGCGCCACGACCAGCATGAAGCTGATGAGCACGAGGCCGCCAATCACGATCATGAAGGCAATCGGCAGCATGTCCGCGCCTAGTTCGAATTGCGCCAGTGCGAGGGAGGGGAGTTGGAGGCTTGTCATGGGGCTATGTCTCGGAATGGTGACGGTACGTGCGCGCTTAGGACAGCGGCTCGACCTCGAAGGTGTCTTGGGTGACTTGCCGGATGATGCGGGCTTCGGTGCCCGACTCTAGGTCGCGCTCAGCACGCGTGTAGGCTTGGAACTCAGCCGTGCGGCCTTGTACCAGCACTTGCACTTTGCCTTTGCCTTGATTGCTTGCCGGGATGCGGATGTAGACTCGCGCTACTAGGCCTACGGCGTTCGCTGTGTCCATGTTGCCTGCTGCGTGCAGCTTGCGTTGCAGCGAGAACAACCACGCAACAGCCACAAGCATCACCGCGCCACTCAGGAATCCAATGCCTAGCGCCGGCAGAGTGCCGATTCCTTGTGCTAGTGCAGCCCAACCACCGAGGCCAAAGAAGCAAAAGAAGCTGGCCACCGAGCGCACAGAGAGCAGCCCGAGCCCTTCATCGCCGTGCAGCTCGCCGCTGTCGCTGTTGCCAATCGACGGCGCGCTATCGGCAAGGCCGTCGCCACCATCATCATGCCCAAACAGCAGCATGATGGTCTGCACCAGCAAGACGAGTCCGCCGAGTGCGGCACAACCAAGGAACACCGAGAGGATCGAGAGGTCCATGCGCGAGGGCCGTGCGCGAGGCGCAACGGTCTCTGCAAGATACGCTCCGCTTTCCGCAGGATTCAAAGGAATCGCGGAGTCAACTGCCGAAGGCCTCCCGGACGCGATTCTCTGCGGGTGGACGCGTCACAAGGCTGACCGCGACGGCCAGCACGCTTGCCACCAACAAGCCTGGTGCGACTGGCAACCAACCACCTGCAGGCAAGCCTCCCCATTGGAAGGCCATCAAGGTCAGCACGCCACCTAGGATCGAGGCCACAGCCGCAGCGCCAGTGAACCGCCGCCACACGAGCCCCAACACGATCGTCGGGAACAAGGTCGCGTAGCCAGAGAAGCAGAACTGTCCAAGTTCGAAGATCGAGACTTGCAGCTGTTCCACCACGAGGTAGAGCCCGAATACCGCTGCAGCCACGCCGCACAAGAACAAGCGTTCGGCATGGATGGCGCGTGTGCTTGTACCCAGATCGCGCGAGACCATCGATCCCATCGTCAGCAGTTGTGCATCCAATGTGGACATCGCGGCTGCGAGCACGGCGAGCGTACCCAGCACAGACCAGTCAGCTCCTAACACGCGTGCCACCATCGCCGGGAAGATGCCGTCCGAGGCGCGTCCCTCAAGCCCGGGCAGGAGCAAGGCTCCGAACACGCCGGTCAGCACTGCCGAAGGCCACAGCAAGGCCAGTGCAATCGGGTACAAGCGGCACGAGGTGCGCAGCGTACGCTCATCTTTGGCCGCCATGAGTCGGACCAACATGTGTGGAAAGCACACGACGGTCAGTGTGATCGCCAGTTCGTAACTTGCGAAGGCCCGCGGTGCAAAGCGCGGGTGAGTGCGATCCATGACGGTGAGATCGGGGCGCTCCGCTTGCAGTCGTTCAAAGGCTGCGCGCACGCCTCCGAACTCGGTAAAGAGGGCCACAGCCACGAGCACGATGACCGCCAAGAACA
>JBILXQ010000226.1:0-4986 GCA_044378375.1 Planctomycetota bacterium | reverse complement strand
ACCTTCGTCATCCACATCGACTTGACCACCGGCACCGGGCAAGAACTCGGACCGACCGGAATCTTCCAAGGTGACGAAGTCCGAAGCGACACGCGTGCCGATGCGACCGCGCGCCACGGAACCTGCGAGCACGAAGTCGGCTTCCACAGTATGGCCGACGGCTTCGTGGACCAACATGCCCACCAAAGCGGGCGAGAGAATCACGACACTGCGGCCACCGTTGGGCCGCTCCGCGTCCAGGAGTTCGATCGCCTTCTGCGCAGCGCGTTCGCCCATCGACTCGGCGGTGCCGCGCGTGAACAGACATTGCCAACCACCCGTGACACCACTGGTTTCTACACCGCGCTGGATCTCGCCGTTTTTGGCTGCGATAGCGAAGACGCGCAGTTCTGGACGAGCGACGCGCGTGATCACACGCGCGCCATCGCTGGACACGATGGCCTTCTCTTCGTGGATCTCGCTGTAACCACAGGTCGCGCTTTGGATGATCCCACTCTGCGCGCGAGTCTTCGCCTCGGCATCTAGACACAGCCGCAACAAGGCTTCCATCGGGCGCTCGCGCAACTCGCGCGCGCCGTCCGCTTCGTAGACACCTTGAGCCAACTGCGTCAGCGGGGGAGCCGACACCTTCTCGCGACGCTGGCGCGCGCTGGCCTTCGCAGCCAGCGTGGCCGCATCAATGGCGCGCCGAATGGCGTCGCGATCGGGGCGATCCGTCGAGGCAAAGCCATACGAACCATGGGCCAACACGCGCACGCCAATGCCCGAATAGGTATTGGAGGCAGCGTTGTCGACGCGACCTTTCTCGACGGCGACACTGCGCGTGGTCTTGTGGTGCCAACGCAGCAGCACATGGTCGGCTTGGGCGCCGCGCAGGGCGTCATCGAGCAGGGACAGCGGGTCGAGGTGGGCCATGGAGCTTCCTTAGGGGAGTGAGACGCCTAACTTGTCGAAGATCGACCGTTCCAGTTCAAGACTAGAGGTTGGATCTGTTCCTGCTACGCTGCACCCCTCTATGACGGACCCCGTCATCCGCATCCTGGCCGAAAACCGCAAGGCGCGCTTCGAGTTCCACATCCTCGAATCCGTCGAGTGCGGCATTTCTTTGGTGGGAACCGAGGTCAAGTCGCTGCGCAACGGCGGCGCCAGCCTCGACGGCTCCTTTGGGTTCATCAAGAACGGCGAGTTGTGGCTCTACGCTGCAACCATCGCCGAGTACGCTCAGGGCAATGTGCACAACCACGAAATCCAGCGCGCGCGCAAGCTTTTGGTCCACAAGAAGACCGTGCTGGAGTGGAGCAAGTTGGTCAAGGAAACGGGCACGACGTTGGTGCCGTTGACGCTGTATTTCAAGGGTTCGCGGGTGAAGGTCGAGATGGGCCTGGCCAAGGGCAAGAAGCTGCACGACAAGCGCGAAGGCATCAAAGAACGCGAAGCCAAACGCGACATCGACCGCGCGATGTCGCGCCGGCGCTAGAACTGCGCCAGATCTGTGCTAAGCTCCGCGTGTCGTCTAACGACGGGGGCGCAACGGTTTCGATCGTTACGAACGTCGAAGGGCTGCATGCCGGGGAGCCTGAGTTACCCCGTAAAACATCTCGGGACCGGCATAACCTGCCGACAATTACGCTCTCGCGGCCTGATTTAGTTCAGTCCGCCGTCTTGCGAGGGAACGCCTGCGGCCCTTGCAAGACGCCACTAGCAGGCTGGTCGGGTCCTTGTGCCTCGGTGGGACCCGACGAGACCAAAGGGGCTGGTCTGCGGCGAGCCCGTCCATGGGCGCAAGGCGGACGAGATCTTTAAGTTCGTGGAACACGCATGTAGATGCCGTTCGCCACGCGCGTGGCGACACGCGGGTTCGACTCCCGCCGCCTCCACCAAACTTGCTACGCTCGCGACATGCGGGCAGTGCTCCTCCTTTGCTTGGCCGTGGCCATGTGTGCGGCCTCGTGCCGCGTCGCGGGTCAGAACGACCACAACCTGTCCCAGTTGCACGACTCGGACACGCGTCATCGCTACCGCGGCGTGTTGGTGAGCGATTTCGAGTATGTGGCGCGCACGGCTCTGGGCAAGTCGCTGGAGAACGCCGATCTCAGCCTCGCGCAAGCCAATGAAGGCAAGATCTCCAATCCGACCGAAGAGTGCGTCGACAACCTGGCGGACTTGCTTTCGCTCGACGGCAACGATGCCACGGTCTACGCCCTGCAGTTGGAATGGTGCGCGCGCTTAGCGGTCGAAGATCCGGCCATTGTCGTACGGGAACTGGCCATGGAAGGCTTGGGACCGCTGGGGGCCCAACTGCAACCCGGACTGCCTCAAGCGGCGGGTGCGGGCAGTGATGTGGCGACGCCCGAGATGTTGTCCGCAGTGTTCGCACAGATGCTCAATGCTGTGCGTGCGGCGCGCGATGGTGCTGCGGATGCTGCTCAACGGCGCACCGACGCTGTGTCGGCCTTGCGTGCGTTGCGCATGGATGCAGCTGGTTTGTGGCGCGCGGCGCGACTGGTGCGCGAGGTGCGCCGCGTGGATCCCACCGAGGGCGAGGACCTGCGCACGCTGACGCGCGACTTGCAAGTGCAGCTGTGGAAGCGTGCGGTGGGCGCAGGGCTGACGGATCGCGATGAGCGAGTGCGCGCCGCCGCTATGCGCACCTGCACCGCAGCCGATCCCCAAGCCGCAAATGCCGTCGTGTGGGAGCTGTTGAGGCGCGAAGACTCGGACTATGTGCGCATCGCCATGGCTCGCATGCTGCAAGAGCGCGGCCTGCCGCAAGAATCCAATGGCGTCACGCGCGAGATGTGGTTGGGACATCTCTACGGTCAAGCCACTGGTTCTGCCGAAGATGCCGTACGCGTCGCGGCCATGATGGCACTCTCAGCACAAGCACAAGCGGGCTTCCAGAGCTTGCGTGAAGAGGATTGGCAGGCGTGGTGGCTGGCACGCAAGTGAACAAGACGCGAGCGCGCTGGTACATGCTCCTGCGCTTGGCGTTGGGGCTGGGCTTGCTGGTGCTGGTGGGCTGGAATGTGCCTTGGCGCGACCGTTTGCTGGTCACCGAACAAGGCATCACAGTGCCGGTCGCAGGCGAGATTCAGGGCTCGTGGCAGGCCACTTCGATCGGCTTCACCGTTGATCCTGCCGTCGAGCGCACGACCTTGCCGGCGCGCCTGCAAAGCGATCTCGCCGCGCTTGGCAACGAGCAAGCCCCAACCGTGCAGTGCACGCGGCGTGCCGCGGACTCGGGTGCCGATGGCTATGAATGGCGCCCAGGCATTGTGCGCGTCTTTGCCGAAGCGGAAGGCCGCACCTTTGTCTTGGCCTTCGGCTTGTTGTTGCTGGCGATCTTCATCGGCGTGGTGCGCTGGTGGCGTTTGCTAGCAGCGGTCGGTGTGCGCGCGCCCTTGTGGGATTGCACGCGCCTGACCTTCTTGGGGGTGTTCTTCAACCTCGTTGTGCCCGGATTGACCGGCGGCGATGTGGTCAAAGCGGTGCTCGTCGTACGCGAGAACCCAACCAAACGAGCCGATGCGTTCGTGTCGGTGGTAGTCGATCGCGCACTGGGGCTCTTCGTGATCGTGGGCTTGACAGCGGTGGCCGTCAGTCTGGCGCCAGAAACTTTTGGTGATTTGCGCACATGGGTCGTGGGCGTGTTCCTCACGCTGTGTGTAGCTGCGTGGGCCGCTTTGGCCTCGTGGCCACGCAAGTTGTTGCGCGTGGATGCGTTGCTGCCGCGCTTGCCGCAAGGCGACAAGCTGCAAAGCCTCGATCGCGCCGTGCGCGAGTACCTCAAGCACCCGACGACCCTCGTCCTCGCCGTGTTGTTGTCGATCGCCAATCATGTGGTGATTGCATTGGCCTTGTGGGCCCTGACGATCACACTGGGTGCGGCCACCTTGCAATACATGGAAGTGCTCGCTGCGGGAGCGATTGCCAATGTGGTGTCCTCAGTGCCCTTAGCGCCAGGTGGCTGGGGCGTCGGCGAAGCCGTGTATGGCTTCGTGTACCAGAAGCTCGGAGCACCGGGCACCGAAGCATCCGTCGGCACAGTTGGCATCGCGGTCAGCGTCAGCTATCGCTTGTTGATGACGGCGATGGGCTTGATCGGCGGTCTCTTTCTTTTGACGCGCTCGACGCGCGCAGCCACTGCTGCGGCCCGCAACGCTGCCTGAGAGCTTCCCGTACTAGCACTGTGCGGCTAGACTGGTGCGCCTATGAGCCTCCTCGTCATCGGCACAGTGGCCTACGACACCATCGAAACGGCCTACACACGGCGTGAAAACGTGCTGGGAGGTTCGGCGATGTACTTCTCCATCGCTGCGGCCAAGTACACCAAGCCGGCACTCGTGGCTGTGGTGGGCGAAGACTTCCGCCCCGAGCACACGAAGCTGTTGAAGGACAACGGCGTCGATACGCAAGGGCTCGAGATGCAGAAGGGGCGCACCTTCCGCTGGAGCGGGCGCTACGAAGTGGACTGGAACACGCGCGTCACGCTTGAGACGCAGCTGAATGTCCTGGAGACTTTTGACCCCAAGATCCCGCAGGAATGGCGTGCAGCGAAGTATGTCTTCTTGGCGAATGCCGCGCCCTCCGTGCAGTTGCGCGCGTTGGAGCAAATCGATCGGCCGAGCTTCGTGATGGCCGACACCATGAACCTGTGGATCGAGACTTCGCGCGAGGACTTGAAGAAGCTGCTGCGCAAGGTCGATGCCATCGTGCTGAACGACGAAGAGGCGCGCATCCTGACGGGCGAACGCAACCTCATTCGCGCCGCAGGCATGGTGCTGGGAATGGGACCCAAGTACGTGCTGCTCAAGAAGGGCGAGCACGGAGCCTTCATCATGGGGTCCGATGTGCACTTCTCGTTGCCGGCCTATCCGGTCGAGCAGGTCATCGATCCCACCGGTGCAGGCGATACCTTCGCGGGCGGTTTCATGGGGCATGTGGCCGCGAGCGATCGCTGCGACCCGCCGACCTTGCGCCGCGCCA
>JBILXQ010000224.1:0-4997 GCA_044378375.1 Planctomycetota bacterium | reverse complement strand
TTCGCAATACAGGTAGAGCCGCTCCAAGTCCTTGGAAGTGGCCGTACCCACCTCGTGGTCAAGCGCGCAGCGCAACTCCACGACGATGGCGTCGGCCCGCAAGGCCCAGTGCGTGAACTGGGAACGCGGGTCGCTAGGCTCGCACAAAAGCGCGCGATCGATGAAACGAATCGCCCCCTCGTACAGCATCCGAGTGATCTTGACAGGCGGTGCACTCTCGATGGAGTTGACCGTATAGGCGCGTGCAGCTTCGTATGAGTTCATAGGGTGTGCTTTCAGATCATTCCCACCAAGGCCTGTTGCAGGGCAGCACCCTTGGCATTCAAGCCACCCATCACATCTTCGAGCTTGGCGAACTTCATCACCAACTGAGCCTCGTACTTCTCCAAGTAGTACTGCTTGTCTTCAATCTGATCGCCCAAACGCTTGATCGCGTCGTTGAGCGTCTGGTTCTTGGCGTCAAAAAGACCTTTCAACACGGTGCCACTGGGGCCAGCGGAGGTACCGAACATACGCTCGATGGCGCGGTCCAACTTGTCCGCGAGGCCTGCATCCGCCGTAGTGTCGGTGTAGAAGCCCGGTGTGTTCGGCAGCGCTCCCCCGTTGTTGAAACCGTCCGTATCCACGAACAGATCCGCGAACGCGTCGAGATTGCCAAGGATCTTCTCCTCCAGCTTGGACTTGTCGACCTTGAGCGTGCCGTTGTCTTCTTTCTCGATGCCCAACAAGTTCAGCGTCGAATAGCCGGTCGTGTCCGCTTGTACGACGGCAAGGGGCACATTGAAGAGCGCGTCATCGATGCTGGAACGCACTTGACGCAGAACCGAATCACCAAACAACGGCCCGCCTGGACCATTGTCTTCCGTGTAGGTGTTCTGCTTGTTGATGAACTCGACGATCTTGTTGTAGGCCGTGGCGAGCGCCTCGACTTTCTCAACGATCGCGTCCGCGTTGGCGTCCACACCGAAGGTGATCGTCTTCAACGGATCGGCGGCCTCGACGGTGATCGAGACTCCTTGGATGACATCCGTGAAGTCATTCGTGGTGCGCTCGACTGTCAGACCATCGATGACCGCTACGGCGTTCGTGCCGACGGTGATGTTGTTCGTGCTTTGCGCGACCCCATTGACATCAGGCCCTGTGCCATTGATGGTCAGGCCTGCCACAGTACTGGTCAGGCCCGTCAAGCGGCCGTCTTCCCCGCTCGTCTTGGATGTCAAAACAAGTTGCCAACTCGGAGTTCCAGTCGTGCCCGTGTTGACAACCGTGGCTTCCACCTTGTCACCGGCGGCCGTGTTGATTGCACCGGCAATCTCCTCCAAAGATGACGCAGCAGGATCAAGCGTGACCGACACCGCTTGCCCTCCCACGGTGAACGAAACGGCTTCGCCAGCACTAACGGCCAGGTCAACCGTCTTGTCCGTCACACCGTTGAAGGCCCAACGATCGATCGCGGCCAGCGACAGCACCTTGAGCGAGTGGTTCGCTTCCGTTGCTGTACCAGTGGCGGCAAAGGTCGCGACTCCCTCTTGGCTGGGCGACACGGTGAACTCGAGCAAGTTCGACAGGTTCGACAGCGTGGCTGCCTTGGCCTGCAAGTCCTTGACCAGCGTCTTGAACTCGCCCAGTTTGGCGAGCTTGTCCTGCTGGATCTTCTTCTTGCCCTCGAGTTGGTTGATAGGGATCGTCTCGAGCTTCAACAGCTGCGTGATGATCGCGTTGCTGTCGATGCCGCTACCTAAGCCGCCGATGCCGATGCCTGCCATGTGATGATCTCCGGTCAGAGTTATCGGTGCGATCCTCAGGTCGCGTGAGCGCCGACTGACATCCATGTGCAATGTGGAAGTTGTTTCCTACTCACCGTCCGTCTCTGTCCCGAGCACGACACCTCAAGCCCCCAACGAGCGAAGCCCGCTTGTGGCGGGCTTCGTCCGTTCGAATTGGGGACTCGAATCGATCAGCCGAGCAAGCGCAGGGCGAGCTGCGGCTGCACGTTGGCCTGCGACAAGACCGAGACAGCAGCTTGCTGCAAGATCGAGTTGCGGGTCATGTCGGCCGTCTCGTACGCCACGTCGACGTCACGGATGCGGCTTTCAGCGCTCGAGAGGTTCTCGCGCGCCGACTGGATGCTGGTGTACGCCGAGGTGAGTCGGTTTTGCGACGCACCCAAAGCACCACGCGCCGAGTTGACCGTGTCGATCGCGGTGTCGATCAGGCCGATGGCGGTGTTGGCGTTCGCAGCGGTGTCCACCGCAACGGTGTCCACGCCGAGCGTCGCCGTCGTCGTGTCCTGCAGGTTCACGTCGATCGTTTCGGTTGCACCGATGCCGACCTGGATCGCGGCCGTAGCCGTCGTGCCGTCGAGCAGCGCAACACCGTTGAACTCCGTCGAGCCGGCGATGCGATCGAGTTCAGCCGAGAGGGCTGTGACTTCGTCGTTGATCGTCGTGCGGTCGGCGGTGCTCAGCGTGCCGTTAGCCGATTGAACGGCCAACTCGCGCATACGACCCAGGATGTTGCTCGCCTCGTTCAAGGCGCCTTCGGCGGTTTGAACCAAGCTGATGCCGTCCTGAGCGTTACGCGCCGCAGCGCTGTACGAGCGGATCTGCGAACGCATGCGCTCGCTGATGCCGAGGCCAGCTGCATCGTCAGCGGCCGTCGCGATGCGAAGACCCGATGACAGGCGGGCAAAGTTGCCCTGCAGGCGGCCGGTGACAGAGCCCAGGTTGCGCTGGGCAGTCAGCGAAGTGATGTTGGTATTGACTCTCAGTCCCATGATAGTTCCTCGGAAGTTGTCAGACTCTCAGACTCTCTCTTACGCCCGGCCGCGGTATCCGATTGGCGCGCAGAAGCGGGGTTCCGGTGGCTCCTCGAAGGCAAGTGGCACGTCGCACTTCGATTCTCCACGGGCGTGTGGTGGTTCCCCGCCGCTGCGCAGATGCCGCGGCTGTACTGTTTGGTGTTGGGCGGCGCATTGCGCCTGCCGCGTGACAAAGAGCGCGCTGGACCAGGGAGACCGCCGTTTTGGCGACGGCCTCCCCTTCAGCGATCGGCCACCAGAGGCCGAGTTTTCGATCAGCCTTGCAGCAGCGACAGAGCGATCTGCGGCTGGGTGTTGGCTTGCTGCAAGATGCTCACGGCGGCTTGCTGCATGATGGAGTTGCGCGTCAGGTCAGCGGTTTCGCTGGCCACGTCGACGTCGCGGATGCGGCTCTCGGCGCTCGAGAGGTTCTCGCGCGAGTTGGCGATCGAGGCGATCGCACTCTGCAAGCGGTTCTGCGATGCACCGAGCGAACCGCGTGCAGCGTTCACGGTGTCGATCGCAGTGTCGACCAAGCCCAGGGCGGTGTTCGCGCCGGCCGAGGTCGTGACATCGATGACATCCACGCCGAGGGTGGCGGTGGTCGCATCTTGCAGCGTGACACCGATGGTCTCCGCTGCGTCGAGGCCAACCTGGATGCTTGTGCCCGCGGCCGTACCGTCGAGCAAGGTGATGCCGTTGAACTCAACCGAGCTGGCGATGCGGTCGATTTCCGCGACGAGCGCGGTGACTTCGTCGTTGATCGTCGTGCGGTCAGCAGTGCTGAGCGTGCCGTTGGCCGACTGCACCGAGAGCTCGCGCATGCGGCCCAGGAGGTTGCTGACTTCGTTCAGCGCACCTTCGGCCGTTTGCACCAAGCTGATGCCGTCTTGAGCGTTGCGACCCGCTGCACCGAGCGAGCGGATCTGCGAACGCATGCGCTCGCTGATGGCGAGACCTGCGGCATCATCCGCCGCGGTCGAGATGCGCAGGCCCGAGGCCAAGCGCGAGTAGTTGCCTTGCAGGCGGCTGGTGACGACGCCCATCTGGCGCTGAGCCGTCATAGAGGCGATGTTGGTGTTGACTCTTAGACCCATAGTACTTCTCCGTTGTCTGGTGGTGATTTCGCTGTGGTGGTCTCAGGCTGCTTGCGCTGCTTGCGACCGTGGATGGTTCTCGGAGGGGGTCTCGAACGCTTGAGGACGCAGCGCGGTTTTTCTCGAGATTCTGTGCTGGAAAGTTCTTCCGCCTTGGACGGGGTACACTTCTTCTGGTGAAGGTCCGTCTATTGGTCGTCGACGATGAAGCCCCGCTACGCCGGGTGCTCGTCGAGCTATTGCGTGCGTCTGGCCACGATGTAGAGGAAGCAGCGAGCGGACGCCTTGCCTTGGAGGCGCTGCGTACCAAGCCGCGTGACCTTGTGCTGCTCGACCTGCATATGGAGGACGGCAGCGGTCTCGAGACCTTGCCCGAGATCCGGCGCTTGCCCGAAGCACCGGCGGTCATCGTGTTGACCGGTCGCGCTGATGTGCACACCGCGGTGGAGGCCATGAAGGCTGGTGCGGCCGACTTCTTGCAGAAGCCCGCCGACGCCACCATGTTGGAAGCCGCCATCGTGCGCGCGCTGCGCTTGCGCGGCGTGTCCAGAGAACGTGACAGGCTGCGCGCCGACATGAACGCCTTGCGCGCCGGCCCGATCTTGGGCGCTTCGCGCGCCATGGAGCGCGTGCGTGAAGCCGTGGCGCGTGTGGCCGCAGCTCCGCGCACCACGGTCCTCATCTTGGGTGAGTCGGGTGTGGGCAAGGAGCTCGTGGCGCGCGAGATCCATGCGCGCTCCGCTCGCGCCGATGGACCGTTTGTCGCCCTGAACTGCGCGGCCATTGCGCCGGAACTGCTGGAAGCCGAGCTATTCGGCTATGAAGGCGGGGCCTTCACCGGTGCCGTCGCGCGCGGCCGAGATGGTCTGTATGCAGCTGCCGAAGGAGGCACCTTGTTCCTCGACGAGGTGGGCGAGCTTGCGCCCGCCTTGCAGGCCAAGTTCCTGCGTGTGTTGCAGGAGAAGACCTATCGTCGCGTCGGTGCCACGGCCGACACCGTCGCCGATGTGCGCATCTTGGCGGCCACGAACCGCGACTTGGAAGCGGAGATCGCCGCGGGCCACTTCCGCGAGGACTTGTACTACCGCTTGAATGTGCTC
>JBILXQ010000008.1:0-18414 GCA_044378375.1 Planctomycetota bacterium | reverse complement strand
ATGGTCGTGGCCCATCTGCAGGGCAAGCTCGCCAAGGTCTGAGCTGGCGGCTAAGGCCGATCCAAGTTGTAGGTGACGGCTCTAGGTCTTCTGTGACGGCGACGCTGCCGTCCGGGCGGATCGTAGCCGTCACTTGGTACATGCCCGACGCTTCGAAGTAGCCGGATGGGCCGTGCGTAACCCGTTGTCCATCCTTGTCAAACGCGATGGACAGGCCTGTCTCGCCAGTTGGCTTGACAGCTACGGTGCGTGAGCTCTCCGGGGCCAAATCGCCCACGGTCTGCTCAAAGCCAGTGCCCTTGATCACCACCCCGTTGAGCGGCACGCCGGAAGCATTGATGACGGTTACCTGAGGGTCGCGCGCACAGGCCGTCAGCACAAGCGCAAGCAGGTTCAGGCTTAGGATCCGCTTCATAGT
Source organism: Planctomycetota bacterium (assembly GCA_044378375.1). GTDB lineage: Bacteria > Planctomycetota > UBA1135 > UBA1135 > SXXH01. Next base: position 17,996 of record JBILXQ010000008.1, on the reverse strand, counting down.
AGTGGCTTGTAGGTGAACAAGTCCGCTTCACCATACGCACCACCCGTGGCCTTATTGAGCGCGCGCACCAGCTTGCCCGCCACATTGCGTGTGAGTCGCCGACCACGCACGGCTCGCGCCACCATCTTGTGCGTGAGTTGTTCGTCGGATGCGGCCACCAACTGTGTGGCATTGAGAGAGTGTTGTTGCATCACAGCTGCGATGGGTTGCGGACCCATGTCGCGTTCGTCATCACCATCGGTGTCTAGCTTGTTGGACAGATCGCTCATGCGTTGGATGGTAGTGCATTGTGAAAGCCGTATACACTTGTCATAGTTGCTTGCACGCATGACCATCCTTCGTACGGCTCCTGTGGAAACGTCTCGCACGCGACTGGGCGTGCTTCTTGCGCACGGAGAGATGCGCGTCTTGGCAATGCAAGCCTTCAAGGCTGGTCAAGTTGTCGACACGCTGCGCGGCATGATCAAGAAGCGCGCCACGCGCTACACCTTGCAGGTCGGTTGGAACCAACACTTGGATGTGGCCAAGGATGCACCGCTTGAGCGCGTGATGGCCGAGCACCCGTGGCAGTTCCTCAATCACAGCTGCGAGCCCAATGTGCGTGTGCAAGGCCGCGATCTCGTGGCGGCGCGCGCCATCAAGGCCTACGAAGAGCTGTCGTTTGACTATGAAACGACGGAGTGGGACATGGCCTCGCCGTTCACTTGCCGTTGTGGCGCGTGTGACGGTCGCACGGTGCGTGGTTTCCGTTGGTTGTCCAGCGAAGATCGTGTGCGTCGTCTTGCCGTGCTTGCGCCGCACTTGAAAGAGCGCTTGGAACTCGTCGAAGTGTGAGCTCGCTGCGGCTGCTGCATCGCTTTCTCGACGCGCCGTTGCTGCGCGCTCCAGACAGCATTGCCATTGAAGTGCCGGCCGGTTGGGACCCTGCCGGCAAGGCGCGGGCGCGCCAAGCCTTGACCTACAAGCAGCTGGCGCTGCGTTCGGATGCGCTAGCGGCAAGTTTGGTCGCACGCACGGGGCCCGAGCGCATCGTGGCCATCCTGTTGCCGCGTGAGCAGGTCGAGCTGTATGTCGCGCAGTTGGCTGCGCTCAAGGCTGGCGCCGCCTACGCCTGCATCGAGCCTTCGCTGCCCGATGACTATGCGCGCCACCTCATTGAGGACACGCAAGCGGATGTGCTGTTGACGGACACTTGCGGGGCGCAACGGGCCGCCGCTTTGGGCGTGTCTGCTGACAAGGTGGTGGTCGTACCTCAAGTCGACCCCTCCGCTCCCGTAGCAGCGCTTGTGGACCGCGCCACGCCACAGAACTTGGCGTACTTGATCTACACCTCGGGCACGACCGGCCGCCCCAAGGGTGTGATGATCGAGCACGCGAGCATCGCGAACTTGGTTGCCTCGGACCTCGCGGAGTTCGCGCTGGGTCCCGGTGATCGCGTCGCCCAAGGCTCGTCGCCCGCCTACGACTCCAGCATCGAGGAGACATGGCTGGCACTCGCTGCCGGCGGCACGGTTGTGGTGCTTGATGATCGCGTCGTGCGCTCGGGCCCTGACTTGTTGGCGTGGCTTCAGCACGAGCGCATCACGGTCTTCTGTCCTCCGCCGACACTCTTGCGTGCCACCGGTTGCAAGGATCCACGCACGGCCTTGCCTGACTTGCGCTTGCTCTATGTGGGTGGCGAGGCCTTGCCCGAGGATGTCGCGGACCTGTGGTCCGTTGGCCGTCGTTTGGAAAACGGCTACGGCCCTACTGAGTGTGCGGTGACTGCGACGCGCTGCACGGTGCAGGCTGGTGCGCCCATCACGATTGGTCGTCCGGTGCGCGGAAACACGGCGGTGGTGTTGGATGATGAGTTGCGCGCCGTGCCGTACGGCGAGGTGGGCGAGCTGTGCTTGGGCGGTGCGGGCGTTGCGCGCGGCTATCGCAACAATGAGCAGCAAACTGCCGAGCGGTTCGTGCAGCATCCTGAGCACGGTCGCATCTACCGTACCGGCGACCTAGTCCGCCAAGACGCGCAGGGCAACTTGGTGTACTTGGGGCGCCGCGACACGCAAGTCAAGGTGCGCGGTCACCGCATCGAGCTCGAACAGATTGAGACACGCTTGGCCGAGCTGCCCGGTGTGCGCGAAGCCGTTTGCGCAGTCCAAGGCGAAGGGGCCCGCAAGAGCATCGTGGGCTTCGTGGTGCCTAGTGATCCGGCGGTACCTCCGGACTTGGAGGCTTTGCGCAACCAGCTGGTGGTGCTGCTGCCTGCACCGATGGTGCCGACCAAGTTGGGACTCTTGGAGGCTTTACCCAAGAGTGTAGGCGGCAAGCTGGATCGTAAGCGTTTGCCGAAGCTTGAGCTGTCCAGTCGTTTGGACAACGCAGACGAGTTAGACGGCATGGCCGCCATCTTGGCGGCACGCTTTGCCAAGGTGCTGGGACTCACTTCGCAGGCAGGTAGCGCCAACGGCGTCGGCCTCGACAATGACTTCTTTCTGGAACTTGGTGGCGACTCGCTAGCCGCTGCGGAACTGGTCTCGCTGCTGCGCGAAGATCCGCGCACCGAAGCGATCACGGTGCGCGATCTGTATGCAGCTCGCACGGTGCGCGGCTTGGTGCCGCTGTGCAAGGACACAGCACCGCACGATGCCCCCGTCGCTTCGCAAGTAGCCGAGCAGCCCCCGCGCTATGGCGAGCCCAAAGGCTCACCCGTATGGTTCACCGTCGCTCAGACGGCGTGGATCTTGGCGGAACTTGCGCTCATCTCCGCTCTGGCGCTGTGGATTCTGGTCGAAGCCCTGCCTTGGCTTGTAGAGCAGTTGGGCTTGGGCGGAACACTCGTCGCAGCGCCGCTCGTGGCGTTGCTGGCCGCAGTGGCATGGATGCCTCTGGCCTTGCTGGCGACAGTGGTGTTGAAGCGTGTGTTGATCGGCCGCTACACACCCGGGCGACATGCCGCTTGGAGCGGCTGGCATCTGCGTCATTGGATCGTGGCGCGTTCTGCACGCCGCATTCCATGGCGCTTGTTGGCCGGCACCGAGCTGACATCCATCGTGTTGCGCTTGCTCGGCGCGCGGGTGGGCTCAGGCGTTCACATCCATCGCGGCGTCGACATGGTGGATGGGGGCTGGGATCTGTTGGAGCTCGGTGACTATGCCACGCTCTCGCAGGATGCCACGCTCCACACAGTGGAGTTGACGGCCGGCTCTTTGGTTGTAGGCCCGATCTCGATGGGGGATCACAGCGCGGTGGGCATTCGCACGGGTATGGCGCCCGGTAGCTCGCTTGCGGCTGGGTGTGTGCTTGGTGACTTGTCATGGCTGGACGCTGGTGCGCGCACGCAACCGGGCGAGCTATGGGACGGCGTGCCTGCGCGCTGCCAAGGTCGCACACCTGCACCCCTCACCGACACGCCGCTGCGCTCGGGTGCTGTCCAAGCAATGGCGTCGGTCGGCTTGCGCGCCTTCGCACGCGTCGTCGTAGAAGCACCGCTCGTTGGTGCTGCACTCGCGGCTTCTGCGTACTTCCACTTGGATCAAGCTGCTTTGCTGGGGTGGCTGGAAACACCACAACTCACGCTCGAGCTCGTGGTGTTGGTGGGACTCGTCTTGGTCTTGCGTGTGCCGCTCACCTTGCTGGTCGAGTGCTTGCTGGTGCGTGCACTCACGCCGAAGCAGACGCTGCATTGCCAGCGTGGCTCGTTCGCATACGAACGCATTTGGATTGTCTCGGAGCTAACCGACTCGGCCTCCAACTGGTTGAGCGGTTCCTTGATGTGGCCCATCTGGTTGCGTGGTGCGGGCATGAAGATCGGCCGCAACAGCGAGGTGAGTACGCTCATTGACCTCGTGCCAGGCATGGTTGAGATCGGTGCGGACAGCTTCCTTGCCGATGGCATCTATCTAGCTGGTGCACGACTGCGTTCTGGTGTTGCCTCCGTCGAACCGACACGCATTGGCGACCGCTCCTTCGTGGGCAATCACGCCACGATTCCTGCTGGCGCACAACTTCCGCCGGATGTGCTCATCGGTGTCAGCACAGTGGCCGACACGCGTTCGATCACAGAGCCTGGTGTGTGGTTCGGTCATCCGCCGTTCTTGATGGCGCGGCGCTATGAGCCGGAGATGGATCGTGCCCTGACACATACTCCTAGTGTCCCGCGGCGTGTGTCGCGTTGGTTCTGGGAACTGTTGCGCTTCTCACTGCCTTTGCCTGTGGCTGCGTTGGCAATGGTGTGGACCGCGCTCGCTGGTCACGAGTGGTACACCGTCATGGGAGCCACACTGGCTACAGGCGTGTTGGCCGTGGCCTTCATGCTCGTGCTCAAGTGGTCGTTGCTGGGGCGCGTGCAACCCGGCAAGCATCCGCTGTGGTCGTGTTGGTGCAGCCGCTGGGACTTCCTGTATGTCGCCTGGGGCATGGTGGCACGCGGCTTCTTGGCCGAGCTTGAGGGCACGCTACTCTTGAATGCGGTCCTGCGCGGCTTTGGCATGCGCATCGGCAAGCGCGTCTTGTTGGGTGGTGGCTTCGCGCAAGTCGTCGATCCCGACATGCTGACCTTTGAAGACGACAGCACGGTGGTCGGCAACTTCCAAGCGCACACTTTCGAGGATCGCGTGCTGAAGATGGACCATGTGCGCATCCGCAAGGGTGCAACGGTTGGCCATCATGCCGTGCTGTTCTATGGTGCTGACATTGGCGCCGGCGCGCAGGTGGCGCCGCACGGTGTGGTGTTGAAGGGCGAACGACTAGCCGCCGGACTGCGTTGGGCCGGCGTGCCCGTCCAGCGTTCTTAACATGCGACTTTCGCCCAAGTTGCGGGTTTGGAGCACCGGAGTAGGCTAGGGGACATGAAGCGTCCCCAAATCACCTTGCCCGCACCTGTGTTACCCGAGCGCTATCGCGCTGCCTTGGCGGATCGGGAACCGCTCGCTTGCCTCGCGAAAGCCCCCAAGCGCGTGAAGAAGCTGATCAAGGGCTCGTCGAAGAAGAAGTTGCAGCGTGCGCCCAGCGCCGAGCAATGGTCCGCGCAAACGGTGGTGGCGCACCTGTGCGACGCCGAGGTGATGTTCGGTGCGCGCATTCGCTTCATCATCGCGATGGACCGCCCAGCGATCATTGGTTGGGATGAGAACGCCTTCGCGGCCAAGCTGCCGCACGCCACCACCTCGGTAGAGGAGCTGCTGGCCGCGTGGAAGTCACTGCGTGCGCTGCATGTCGCGCTGCTAGAAGCGCTGCCCCAAGAGGCCTGGTCGCGCGTCGGGCTGCACACCGAGCGCGGTGAAGAGTCGTTGTCCACGTTGGTCCACCTTGCGGCGGCGCATGACTTGGTACACGAAGCTCAGATCGAGCGCTGCCTGACGAAGGCCAAGCCCGCCAAGGCCAAGACGAAGGCTGTCAAGCAAGTCAGACAGGCTAAGTAGTCACTCACCCGTCAGTACCAAATGACGCGCGGGCGGCGATCGTGAGATCACCACCCGCGCGTTGACATACCTAAGTTGCTAGGTTGCGTTCACTTGGCCGCGTTCTCGGCCTGAACCTTCTTCACCATGGCTTCGGGATCAGCGTTGAAGCCCTTTTCGCAGCTCTTGCAGCACAAGCGCACGAGAGTCGTGCCGTAGAGCACATCCTTGGCGCCTTCGCCAATCGCTTCGCCGGACACCGGGCACTTGGCCTTGTAGCTCTTCTTCTGAGCCTCGATGTAGGCAGCGTTGATCTTGTCCATCGCGGCCTTCGGATCAGCTTGCACCTTCTCGGCGCAGCGACCACAGCACACGCGCACCAAGCGCGTACCGACAACGGCGTCCTTCGCCTTGTCGCCGAGCTTCTCACCGGACAACGCACAGGTGTCGAGCGGGTAGCTGGCCTTTTGAGCCGCGACCACTGCGTCGTCCACCTTCTTCACCATGCCGACCTTGTCCTTCTCGATGGCGCGTGCGCAGCTCTTGCAGCAGATGCGCATCAGCTTGCCTTCGACCACCATGTCGAGCGGCTTGCCCATCGAGCCGAGCTTCTCGCCCGAGACGAGGCAGGTGTCGAGCGGGTAGGTCGGCTTCTGCGTGCGGATCGCGGCGGCATCGGCTTCCGACACCTTGGCGACTTCCTTGGCGGGAGCCTTGTCTTGCGCGGGCTTCTCGTCGAAGGCCTGAACGGACACGAAGGACACAGCAGCCACGGCGAGCGCTGCGAGGGCGAGCTTGATCTTCATGGGGGCGAGCATAGCAAGTGGCGGGCGCCGACACTCCACTCTCCTCGTGTGCCGGTTTGCTTGCTTGCACCAATCGAACATGAGCTGGAGACTGGCTGCGGCATGAGCAATCCTGAAGCACCGCACTTGCCCCGGCGTTGGGACCGCATCGTGCTGCGGGCTGGCGCGTCAGGCGCGTGGACGGCGGGCTTGTTCGCCGTTTGGGTCACCGGCCAGCTGCTGGCTGGCTGGTCTACGCGCAGCCGCAACCTGTGGCGCACCAAGATCTTTCGCACGTGGGGACGGGGCTTGTGCGCACTTTGCTCTGTCAAATTGGTTGTACACGGTGTTCCGCCTAGGCACGGTACCTTCCTCGTGGCGAACCACTTGTCCTTCGTCGACATCTGGGTCATGGCTGCGACTACCGGTGGGCGCTTTGTGTCGATGGCCGAGGTGGCGCGTTGGCCTGTGATTGGCTTCATGGCCGCGCGTCTTGGCACGATCTTCATCCGGCGCGAGCGACGCCGCGAGATCCCGCAGGTGAATGCCGCCATCGCTTCGGCCTTGGCGCAAGGCGATACCGTGCTGGTCTTCCCTGAAGGAGGCAACAGTCAAGGCGAGGCGGTCCGCGAGTTCAAGCCATCGCTCTTGGAGCCTGCGGCTGCGGGCGGTCATGCGGTCGCATGGTGCACGCTGCGCTATGACACGCATGATCCTGCGATTCCCGCTGCATGGGCTGTTTGCTGGGTGCGGACAGGCTTTGCGGCGCAGCTGCTGCGCTTGTTGTCGCTGCGCATGGTCGAGGCGACGGTGCGCTTTGGAGACGGCAGCATGCGCGGCACTGATCGACGCGAGCTGGCGCTGCGCTTGCGGGAACGCGTGGCCGAGGCCTTTGTGCCGTTGGCGCAAGCACCTGAAGGCCTGCGCGAAGCTCCGCTAGAGCACGGAGTGTCGAGGAACCGCGAGTGAGTCGTCTGCACAGTTCAATCGGAGCGAAGTACTTCCCGGTAAGGCCAGAGCCCTTGCGCATGGTCGCAGGCTTGCAGCCGTTGGGGCATGATTTCGGCAATGGCGTGGCGGACACACGCTGCTTTCAGCTCGATGGCGCTCGTCCGGTATACTTGACGGCCAAGCAGCAGGTGCCCCTGGCTCGTCATTGGTGCGACGAGTCGCAGCCCCAGCTGCAAGCCAAGGCGTTGGATTGGCTAGGTCGCACCATGGACCACGAAGGTCTCGCCGTGCGGCATCCCTCCAGCACAGCCTCGTGGTCCGAGCAGTGGTGGACCTACGCCTCGCAAGTGCAGGAAGACCTTGTCTTGTTCCAACGCGGCGAAGGTCTAGGCCGCGCAGCCGCGTTGTGGGTGTGCTTTCCCAGCGGCTGGCGTCCGGAACGCTTGCGTGGTGCCAGTTTTGCCGCCATCCACGCACCCGTGCCCGACTTCTCTGATCCCAAACTGGCGCGTGCGATGACCAGCGCCATGCTCGATCGCGGCCCGCAGGTGCGCTTTGTGTGGACGATCACAGCCGACACCAATCTGGACCATCACCCCGAACAAGGCTGTCGTGTTCCCTTTACAGCCCATACGCGTGAAGTCTGGCTGCGCGTCGAGCGCCAAGTCAGCGTGCCGCTCCGCAGCGGTGACGCAGCCCTGTTCTTGATCCGCACGTACCTCTATCCGTTGGCTGGTCTGCAAGAGGCCGAGCGCCGCACACTTGCACAGGCATTGGAGGGCATGCCTGTGGAGATCCAGCGCTATAAGAGTCTCGTGGACGCCATCCCGGTGGCTCAGCGCCTAATGTCCTGAACGAGATTTTGCGGAATCAGGCCGAAGGATAGGCGATGGGGGCCTTTGTGTCGCGGTCGACACACGATGAGGCCGCTCCATCACCCTTTATGAATCGCTGCTGTCTGATCCTGGCGCCCGTGCCGCGCTGGAGGACGAACGGCTCAAAGTCACGGCCCGCCAAGGTCTGGGCGAGCTGGCGCAGCTCCTGCGCTAGAGAAAGCTGCGAGGCGCGTGCGAGCTCTACAGCATCGCGCGCGCCTCGCAGGGTTGTAAGCAGCCGACCGGCTACTTGGCGTACTTGACCCTTCAACCATAGGACTTGGTCTCCGTGACGGCGACCTTCTTGCCGGCCTTCGCTTGCGCGATGGCGTCAGCGACGTACTCGATCTTCTTCTCGCCTTCGACCTTGCCGTACGGGGCATTGTCCAAAGCACCGGCGTAGATCAGCACGCCCTTGTCGTCGATGACGAAGCAATGCGGAGTCGTCTTCGCTCCGTACGCTTTGCCTGCAGCGCCCGTGGGGTCGAACAGGATCGGCGACTTCATACCGTTCGCATCGGCGAACTCCTTGTTCTTCTTGGGATCCGCACCGGATTGCTGCGGGCCATCGGAGTTCATCGCGATCCACACGACGCCATCCTTCTTGAGGCGTTCGGGCAGTTCACGCAAAGCACCACCTTCGCCGTACGCCTGCTTGCAGGCCGGGCAACCGGGGCTGAACCACTCGAGCACCACGTACTTGCCCAAGTGCTGCGACAAGGTCATCTCCTTGCCGTCGAGATCCTTGAGAGTGAAGTCCGGTGCCAACTTGCCGAGCTCGGCCTTGGCTCCATCCGCCACCTTCGGCAGGACGATCTTCTCTTCCTTCTTCTGCTCGGCCTTAGGCTCGGGCTTCTTCTCGTCTTGCTTGGTGGTGTCCCAAGTAGGTGCTGACGAGAAGCTCCAAGCCGTCGTCGCGCCAGCGGCCACAAAGCCAGCTAGCACCAACGACGCCAACATCTGCGTGCGCTTCATGTGTAGGTCCTTTGAAGTTGTGTGAGCTAACGGCAACGCCGCTAGGCCCTACTACTTTGCGGTCCCGCTCGGCGCCGCGCTACTCGTAGACTGCGGAAAGAGCGTTAGCGTTTCGCTGAAGTCTTACGGTACTTGAGCGTAGAACCGTAAGGTTTCGTATCGCTGGTGGCCACGGAACGGCCTGCCTTGATGTCGATGATGGCGGCATCGACATAGTTGACCTTCTTCTGGTCGCCTTGGACTTTGCCGAGCGGCGCGTTGTCCAGCGCACCCTTGTAGACGAGCAGGCCCTTCTCGTTGATCACAAAACAGTGCGGCGTCGTCTGTGCGCCATACGCGCGACCTACCGCTCCATCAGCATCCAGAAGCAGCGGTGTGGTGAGTTCAGTCTTTTTGACAAAGGCCTTGTTCGTCTCGGGCTTGCCGCCATCCAGCTCGGGATCCGTCGAGTTCAGCGTAAGCCACACCACACCTTGGCTTTTGAGGCGCATGGGCTGTTCGCGCAGGACACCTGCTTCGGTGCGGGCTTGCACGCAGTACTGGCAAGCCGGGTCCATCCACTCGAGCACCACGATTTTGCCTGCATAGCGCGTCAGGGAATGCTCTTTGCCGTCGAGGTCCTTCAACGCAAAGTCTGGCGCCAACTTGCCGAGGTCCGCGCGGGCTCCATCGACGACTTTGGGAAGGACGACTTTGGTGTCCTTCTTGGGGTCGCCTTTCTGCGCAACGGCTACGTCGAGGACCAGCAGTCCGACGAGAGTGGCGACAAGACCGGTGCGCAGTGTGGTCATGTGGAGTACTTCGTAGTCAGTTCGTGAGCGTGTGCGAAACTTCGTAGGCCGTTTCACCTTTGGCGGTCTTGACCCACAGCACGCCGCGCAGCGGGGGAGTAGCTTGCGGTGCGTCGGCCTTGGCAGGCTTGATCAGGAAGTCCGCGTCGAGCTTGGCTCCCGACTTTCCGGCCTCGCGTGTGCGTCCAGTCATTTTGACACGCGCATCGGTGTGCGGAAAGAACTCCAGCTCTGTCGCGCCGGGCACGGTGATGGAGAGCTTGGGCGCGGTTGCGGGACCAGAGGTGCTGAACTTGGCCAAGCCCAGCTTGGACTGAGGCTGCGGCAGATGCTTGCGAGCCGCTGCATACAAGGCTTCGTTGGCCGGCTTGGCCTGTGTGCTGCCCTTGAGTGTCAAGCTGGCTTGACCTTCGCCGGGGACGCAAAGTTCGGTGCAGACCAGCCACTTGGCTTGGATACCAAAGGTGTAGTCCTTGCCGGTTTCTACGCTGGCCGGCGCAACGACCGAGGCGAGCAGCACCACTTCCTTCTCATGCACGAAGGCGACGATGTCTCCTTCTTGATCCAAGCGGTGCGGCCACGGGTAGCGCAGGGCCTCCACTTGGAAGCCCTCGGGAGCTTGGATCTTGGCGGTCAGCGCCTGGCCCGCATCGCCCGGGTTCGACCAATACACATGCCACAGCGGCTCGACTTCAAACCGCAATGCCAAGTCAAAGCGTGCGCCAGCTTGGATGCCGTCCACTTCGGCGTGCAAGGACGGCTTCACGAGTGTGTTGCCGTCGGGTAGCTCCTCGTCTTGCGCGAGAGCCGTCAACGGAGCGAGAGCAGCAAGCAAGGCAGCAGCGTACATGAGCAGGTCTCCTGCCCGCAGATGCTAGCGTTTATTCGGCAACTTGCGCAGCATGCGTGCACGAGCCTCGCCGGGTTGCGGCTTGTGCTTGGCATGACCAAAGGGTGCTACGCGTGTCTCGACACGATGGCTGCGGAAGCCGTTCTGTTCGACAAGGATTGCACGCAAGTGTTCGGCCCGCAGCCGTGCGCGCTCCAAAGCCTCGGTTCGAGCGAGCGTGGCTTCCGGTTCCACTTCTAGGACCAACAGCTCTTCCGGTCCTGGGCGCAGCCACTCAACGCGCTTGCGCAACAGGTCTAGCTGTTCACCAGTCAGTGTCGTGCGCACTCCTTCGAAGCGTACGAGATCGGGAAACAGCTGTTCGTTCATGCGCGGCAGCGCGTCAATGGACTGCGCCTTCACGAGCTCTACCAACGCTGCATCTTCCGGCGTCTCGGCGCGATCTTCGGCGTTCACAGGCGGCAGGTTGAAGCGCGCTCGTGTCTCGTCCAAGGACTGGCGTTGCTCTTGACCAGAGATCTCTTCCGGCATGGGCGAGCTCTTCAAACGCAAGTCAAAGGTCCCCAGAGCGGAGGCCATCAAGCCTGCATCCTGTGTGCTGGCGAGCGACACGAGCAAGATGAAGAAGGTCAAGATCAAGGTCATCATGTCGCCAAACGACACGAGCCAACCTGGAATCGAGGCTTTCTTGTCTTCCGGTTCTTCGAGGGCCATGACTCAGGCTTTCCCGCGCGGCAGGACGCGCAGCTCGAGGCGACGGTTGAGGACACGCTCGACAGATCCGCTCGTGGTGCGGCGCATGCCATGGGTGGAGCAGCTCACACGCTCGGGCTTCAACCCCGCGCGCGTCAGCACTTCAGCGGCAGCGACAGCGCGCGCCAGTGCGAGGGGGGCTGCATCGTCAAGCGACAGGCCTTCATCTGCAGCCCCCTCGACGACGACTTCGACATCGTAGTGCACGAGTGCTTCTGCCATGCTGCCCAGAGCGCTGATCAAGGCAGCATTCGGCTCAGCATTTCCGGCCGTGAAACCTGCGTTGTCTTCGAAACGCAGGCGCCATGAAGCACTTCCGGAGAGGACATCAAAGCCCACCTCACCTAGTTTGGGTTGGCGCCCCATGTCGACCACAGATTGCAGCAGGTCTTCCGGCGGTCGCGCATGCGGTGCGATGCTACCGCGCTGGTAGTCGGTCTGATCGCGCGTCATCAACTCAATTTGACGCGCAGCTACGGCACTTGCGGTGCTCTCGAACAGTCCGATCGGGCTACGCGAGTCGGAGTTGGGCACGGTCTTGGATGCAGAGGACGTGAAGGTCAACAGCAACACGAAGAAGGTCACCAACAGTGACACCATGTCGCTGAAAGTGACGATCCACTCGGGCGCTCCCGGCGGATCTTCTTCGACGAACTCGACCACGGCTCAGGCCGCCTTCTGCCGCTGCGAGGGCTTCAAGAAGCTCACCAAGCGCTCGCGGATGATCTGCGGCTTTTCGCCGACTTGGATCGCCAGTACGCCATCGATGACGAGCGAACGAATCTGCGCTTCCTGTTTTGCGCGCAAGTCCAGTTTGCCTGCCAGCGGCAAGAACACCATGTTGGCCATCGCTGCGCCATAGAAGGTCGTCAGCAACGCCACGGCCATACCCGCGCCGATTTGGCTCGGATCACTCATGTTGGCGAGCATCTGCACGAGACCGATCAATGTGCCGATCATGCCGAAGGCAGGTGCGAAGGTGGCAAAGGTCTCGAGCAGCTTCTTGCCATGCGCGTGACGCTGGCGCATCAGGTTTGTGTCGAGCTCGAGGATGCCGCGCACGGTCTCGGGTGAGAAACCGTCCACCAAGCACTGCACGCCTTTCGCGAAGAACGGATCTTTGATCTCGGCGACCTTGGCTTCCAAGCCCAGCAGACCTTCGCGGCGTGCGAGGTTGGCGTACTCGATGATCTTCTCGATCTGCTCGTCAGGGGTAGGCAGCTTGACCAAGAAGCTGCGCACCATGACCTTCACCAGAGCACCAAGGTCGCCGATGGTGAAGTTCATCAGCACTACGGCCAAGGTACCGCCACCCACCAACACCACGGAGGGCGTGTCCCAGAAGAGACTCATGTCTCCACCGAGGGCCATGGACCACCACACGAAGCCGAAGCAGAGAAGGGTGCCGATGAGGGTGCTAAGGTCCATAGGGGATAGTCCATGGATCGACCCCTAGAAGGCGGGTCCTTGAGGGAAGAACTTTCCTAGTCCGCTACAATGCAAAGAATGACCGGACGAAAGCGCTATAGCGTGGTGCGGGATCCCGTGCACGGGGACATTCACCTGACCCACGAGGAGATGCGTGTGCTCGACACGCCCGAGATGCAGCGCTTGCGCGGCGTCAAGCAGTTGGGAACCGCCTTCTTGGTCTTCCCCGGAGCTGTGCACACGCGTTTTGACCACTCGATCGGCGCGTTGCACATGACGCAGCGCATCGTGGACGCTGTCAACTTGTCGTTCGAGCTGGACCCTAAGGCCTGCGTGGGTGTTTCCGAGCAGGAGGCGCGTGTCTTGCGCTTGGCTTCGCTGGTGCACGATGCCACGCATGTGCCGTTCGGGCACTCGATCGAGGACCAAGACGGCATCTTCGGCCGGCATGACTTGCCCTATCGCTTCCAGCGTCTGTTCGCGCCGTCTACGCGTTTGGGAGCGGTGCTGCGCGAGCTTGGTGTGTTGGACGATGTGCTCGCCATCCTCGAAGCAGGTGACGGCCGCGCGGTGCCCGCGTATTGGCGTCAGATCGTGGGCGGAACGATCGCGGCGGACATCCTCGATTACCTTGCGCGTGATGCGTACTTCACCGGCTTGCGTCTGGCCATTGATGAGCGCGTGGTCAGTTACCTGAAGATCGATCGCGTGTCAGGTAATCTGTACATCGATCTCGCCAAGCATGACCTGTTGCGCGAGGACATCTTGTCTGAAGTGGTGCGCATGCTGGAGGCGCGCTACTACTTCAGCGAGCGCGTGTACTATCACCACGCCAAAGTTTCGGCCGGAGCGTTGTTGGCGCGTGCCGTCGAGGCCGCTCTCGCGTGCGGGGCTGTCAAAGAGAGCGATTTCTATGACCGCACGGACGAGTCGGTCTTGGACTTGCTGGAACGCAGCGTCGACAAGGCACCTCGCGCTGCGAAAGAGCGTGTGCGCGGCTTGGTGCAGCGCTTTCGCGAGCGTCGGCTTCCCAAGCGAGCGTGTGTGTTTCCGCGCTACGAGAACGAAGCGGTGCAAGAGTCGTTGGTGCAGCGCTTCTTCGCTCCCGGCGGTGCCAAGGCGCGCGCCGAAGCCGAGGCGCGCATCGCGGATCTTGTGCGCTTTGCCACGGGCAAAGAGGTTGAGATCATCGTCTATTGCCCGGCGAAGAGCATGCAGTTGAAGGAAGCGCGCATGCATGTGCGCTGGCCGGGGGTGCAGGAAACGCGCCCCTTGTGCGAGTTCGCTGCGCGCGTGCCGCGCCTGGCGGATTTGGAGCGCAGCTACCGCGATTTGTGGAAGTTCTATGTCTTCGCGGACAGTTCCGATCCCAGCGTGCTGGCCAAGGTGCAAGAGGTCGCGCGTGTGGAGTTTGCCGAGGCGCGTAATGCGTATGAGGTGAAGTCGCGATGAAGTGGTGGAGCGTGCTGGCGATTGCTTGCGCCGCTTGTGTGCAACCTGCAGTGTTGGATGTGGGCGAGGAGTTGGATGTGCGCGCGGCCTACAGCCGCGAGCCCGCGCTTTGGCCGGCACCCGTGTTGGATGCCGGCATCGAGCATCGTGAGCTCGGGCTTGTTCCGCGGCGCAAAGCCAGTGACGATCCGATGCTCAAGGCGCGTGAAGAGCTCGGCGAGCTGCTGTTCTTTGATGCGCGTTTGTCGGGGACCGGGCAGATGGCGTGTGCCTCGTGCCACGATGCCGAGTTGGGCTTTAGCGACGGCCGCGCAACGAGCTTTGGCAAGGACTTCCTGTCGCTGCCGCGCAATGCGCCGTCGCTTTGGAACACGGGCTTGCGCAAGAGTTGGTTCTGGGACGGCCGCGCCTCCTCGCTGGAAGAGCAAGCCTCCATGGTGTGGGCCAACCCGCGCGAGATGGACACGACTCCCGAGAAGGTGACGGCCGTGGTGGCTAGCTCGCGTGGGTACCGCGAACGCTTTGCGGCCGCGTTTGGCAGCGAGGAGGCCAATGCGACGCAGGCTTTGACCGCGCTGGCCGCCTACGAGCAGACCCTCGTCTCCGATGGGTCAAGTGCTTTTGACAACTTCCTCGAGGGTGACCACGCTGCCCTCTCCGACGCCCAGCTACGCGGCTTGCACTTGTTCCGCACCAAAGCACGCTGCCTCAATTGCCACAATGGCCCGCTCTTCAGCGACGAGCAGTTCCACAATGTAGGCCTAACCTACTACGGCCGCGAACTGCAGGACCTAGGCCGCTACATGCACACCAAGGACCCCGCGGACGTGGGCAAGTTCCGCACGCCCTCCCTGCGCAACCTGGGGCGTACCGCGCCCTACATGCACAACGGCCAATTCGACCTGGATGGGGTGCTGAACATGTACAACGCGGGGATGCCGCGCATCACTCCCAAGGGGGATCAGGTGCATGACCCGCTGTTTCCGAAGAAGTCGGCGTTGTTGCAGCCGTTGCAGTTGACGGCTGAGGAGAAGGCGGATCTTAAGGAGTTCTTGTTGTCGCTGACGGAGCGGAGGAGGAGGGTGAGGGCGCCGGAATTGCCGGTGGTGGGGGATGTCTAGGCAATGTCGATACTGGTCCAGCTCAGTGTGCAGGACCGGTGGCCGCCAATGCCGGAATAGGTGGACAGCGCGCGGCGCGGCTGCGTCTAGGTAGTTACGGGCTTCACCAGCCCAAGGGCTGGGAAGGCTCTGGTAGGGCCCACCGAGCGGGTGCGGCCGCCCAGCTGAGGCTGGTACGGGCAGTGACCCTAATGGCCAAGGCTCGTGTGGTTTGTACCGGGCTGTGGGGGACTAAGGCCAATTGCGGCCCGTTGTCCGACCGACCTCGGTTCTAGACCTCAAGGAGGGCGACTCGCCCGCCTCAATCGTGCACACTCACCGGGGCCAGTATCACTTTTGCTCGGTGGTCCGCCGCTGCACCGGCGGCAGCGCAATCGTCGCCTCCTCCAGCAACGCCTGCGCATCATCATCCCCCTGCCACCGCCGCTCCTCCAGCAGCGTGGCCAACCGGTTCCGCAGCACCCGTCCCTCGTCGTACCGCCCCAACCTCCCCAGCGCCACAGCGCGGAAGGCCAGGTTGTGAGGCAGGCCCCGTTCCTTGTCCTTGGCGGCCTCCAGGTTTGCCAGAGCCTCGGTCACCGCGCCGGTGCGCAGCTGGACACCGCCCAGCACGGTCAGGAGGCGGCCGCTCTCCGGCTCGCGGGCGAGCCCTTGTTGGGTCAGGGCCTCGACGCGCGCCCAGTGCTCTTTGGTGCGATTGTCGCGCGCGACTTGGCGCAGCAGGAGGGTCTCGAGTTGGTGCACGCGCAGGCTGCCGGCCTCGCTGTCGCTGGGCAGGGGCGGCAGGCGGTCGGCTTGGGCGCGGCGGGCGACGGTGGCATCGGTCTCGAGGACATGCACGGCGCCTTCGGCGGAGGCGACGAAGAGGCGCGTACCGTTGGCATCAAAGTCAAGCTCCACCACAGCTGCCTTGCCCGGGCGCAGCACGCAGCGCACGCTGCTGTCCGCTGCGTTGTGAAGCCAGACCGCTCCATCCTCGCAGCCGGAGGCCAAGCGTTGTGCGCGCGGGTCGAGGGCCAGAGTCGCGACGGGGCTGCGCGGGCCGACGCAGACTTTGGGCGCTGCCTCGCCTTGCAGCGGTTGGGCCAACAAGCGCGTTTCGAATGCACCGCCGATCCAGAGGGTGTCAAGCGTACTGGACGCAAGCAAAGCACGCACGGCCTTGTCATCAGCACTCCGCCACACGCGGCTCGGGTCTTTGGTGAGCGCTGTCCACTCGCGCACCGAGCCATCCGCGCAACCCACAGCCAAGCCCCGCGCCGGAGTCCAGGCCAGCGCGCTGGCTGTTGCTCCAAAATCGCGCTTGGTTTCCAGCGTTTGCGCCGTGGCCGTCGAGTGCAGCACCACGGTTCCATCGGCGGACAGAGACGCAAGGCGTTCACCCTCAAAGGCTAAAGCCACAATCGCCCGCTCGCCTGCGGTGAACTGCATCAACAAGCCACCATCCAACGAGTGCGCGCGCAGCGTGCCGTCCGCGTAGCCTGCGACCAGCGCATGACCACGCGGAGTGAAGCGCACGACTGTGGTGGCAGCAGCCACCGTGGCGCAGGCCGCTGCCACATCTCCATCGCGTGCATCCATGAGCAGCGCACGCCCATCCGACCAACCGGTTGCGAGCAAGCGACCATCAGGCGACACATCGAGACTGGTAGGCGTGCCACCGCGGATCCAACTGCTGGTGGCGGAGAGCTTGCCGGCCGGTTCGGCACAGGCCACAGCCAAGCTCATGTGTTTCCACTCAAAGCCGCGGCCGCCGGGGCTGACGGTGTCGAGTGCGGTGCGTGCCGCTTCCGTGCGCCCTTCCGCCAGCGCAGTCGAGGCATTGCGCAGCGCAGCCGCATCGTTGAGGGGCAGGGGGCTTGCCGTGAGCGTCAAGCAAACTAGCAGGGAGATCATGGCCATGTGTGCGTCCTGCGTCGAGCGACGCGACTCTAGCCGCGGCGCGGATGCGAGGCGACAAAGCGCCCCAAGCGCTCGAGTGCCGCCTCGATCTGGGCAATCGACGTGGCGTAGGACAAGCGGATGTAGCCTTCCAACTCGAAGGCCGAGCCGGGCACCACGGCGAGGTTCTGTTGCTCGAGCAAGTCCTCGCAGAAGCCCTTCGAACCCCGCGCGTCAAGGAATTTTGACACCTCAGGGAAGGCATAGAAGGCGCCACGCGGCTGCGGTGTGCGCAACCCGATGCCCTCCAAGCCGCGCACCAAGATGTTGCGGCGCTTCTGGAACTCGGCGCACATGGCGGCCACTTCGGGCGGCTCTTGCTGCAGAGCGGCCAAATACGCTGCTTGAGAGATGGCATTGGGGCTGCCCGTCAACTGGCTGTGCAGGCGGCCTACCGCCGCGGCGACCGGTTGCGGCGCGGCAACAAAGCCGATGCGGTAGCCCGTCATCGCAAACGCCTTCGATGCACCATCGATGATGGCCGTGCGTTGCTTAAACTCGGGCGCGACCGAAACGGGCGAGAGGTTCGGCTCGCCTTCGTACACCAAACGCCTATAAATCTCGTCTGAAACGATCCACAGGTTGTGGCGCGCCGCGAACTCGGACAGCGCACGCACCTCGGCGTGCGTCATGACATAGCCCGACGGATTGCTCGGCGAGTTGAGCAGAATCCCCTTAGTCTTCGGT
>JBILXQ010000223.1:0-5034 GCA_044378375.1 Planctomycetota bacterium | reverse complement strand
TGAAGTCGTGGCCGCTCACCACACGCCTCCCAAGCCGACGATGGCCTCCAACAGGCCTTCCACCGAGCGCACAAGGCTGCGCTGCAAGCTACCGAAGGCCGGCACGAAGAAGATCAGGCCGAATACAATCAGGAGCCCGTAGCGCTCCAGCGACATGTACGGCCCACGCAGATCCGCCGGCAGCAACCAAGCCGTGATGCGTGAACCATCGAGCGGCGGTACCGGGATCAGGTTGAACACGAACAGCAGCACATTGACCGAGACCAGCGCATCCAGCACGCGCGGCAGCAAGTCCGCAGGCCGGGCGTAGATGCTCTCCGCGGCACCGTTGTAGAAGCCGCCATGCACGGTGGCCTTCCACAAGAACAGGAAAAGCGCAGCCAGAATCAGGTTCGACAGCGGGCCGGCGGCAGCGACAAAGCTCATGTCGCGCCACGGCGAGCGCAGACGCCGGAAGTCGACCGGCACCGGCTTGGCCCCGCCGAACAGGAAGCCCGCCGTCAGCAGCGAAATGGCCGGGATGATCACCGTCCACATCCAGTCGATGTGGGCCATGGGGTTGAGGGTCAAACGTCCCAACTGACGCGCCGTGGGATCTCCACAACGGTCCGCCGCCCAAGCGTGAGCTGCTTCGTGGACTCCTAACGACAGCACCAACAGCGTGAGCGTCAACGCCACGAACAGCGGGTCTTGGGTCAGGTCAATGACGGCGATGGCCGGGAAAGCCATGTTCACCGCCGCGCCGCCAACTAGGGCGACGAAGAGGTTGCGCAGCAGGCGACGAGTCCGATCCATGGGAGCGCGCAGATCCTACGCCATGGGAAGCCCGCTGTCGCCCGTTTGCGCCCCCTAGAAGACTGTGACCAGCGCTGGACTCTGACCCCGCGGCCCCGCAGTCTGTGCAGGTCTACCGTGAACCCTGCCATCCAGCCCCACCTGCTCCTCGCCCAAGCTGCCGAGGTCGTACGCACAGAAGCCGCGGCCATTGCTGCCCTAGAGTCGCGCTTGGACGAGCGCTTCGTGCTTGCGGTCGAGACGCTGGTGGCCTGCAGGGGCTTTGTGGTCGCTACGGGCGTGGGCAAAGCGGGCATCGTTGCGCAGAAGATCTCTGCGACCTTGGCCTCCACCGGGACACCCAGTTTGTTCCTGCACCCGACCGAGGCGCTGCACGGGGACTTGGGCCGCATCCGTCGCGACGATGTGTTGCTGGCACTGTCGAACAGCGGCGAAAGTGCCGAGATCGTCGCCTTGTTGCCAGCCGCCCGCGCGATCGGCGCGCGCATTGTCGCGATCACCGGTGGTGCCGCGTCATCTCTGGCTCGCTATGCCGATTGCGTGTTGGACATCGGGCGTGTGCAAGAAGCTTGTCCGATGAACCTTGCCCCGACCGCCAGCACGACAGCCATGTTGGCGATGGGCGATGCGTTGGCGATGGTGGTGTCGCAAGCGCGCAGCTTCTCGCGCGAAGACTACGCACGCTTCCATCCCGGTGGTGCGCTCGGCCGCCGGTTGATGAAGATCGGCGACATGATGCGTTCTGGCGACCAACTACCGCTGTTGAAGGCGGGCTCCACACTCAAGGAGACGGTGCTGGTCATGAACCGCACCAGCGGCCGGCCTGGCGCGGCCCTGATTGTCGACGAAAACGGCGTTTTGGTCGGCATTTTCACGCATGGAGACCTCGCGCGACTGTTCGAGCGCGGCATCACGCTGGAAGCCGGTGACATCGTCGACCGGCACATGGGTCGCGCGCCCAAGACCGTGCGCGCCGAAGCCTTGGTCGAGGACGCGCAGCGCTTGCTGCACGATCACCGCATCGACCAGCTGGCTGTCGTGGATGAGGCGCACCGCCCGATCGGCTTGGTCGATGTTCAGGACCTCTTGGACCTGCGGGTCTAGGTGCTGCGCGTGGCCCGTACTCCCCACGAATTGCAGACGGCGTTGGCGCGCGTCCAGCTGTTGGTGCTGGATGTGGACGGCACATTGACGGATGGACGCATCGTGTACTTCGATCTGCCGTCACTGGAGGGCACAAGTCAGCCGCAAGTAGGCGAGCTTCTCGCCTTTGATGTGCGCGATGGCTTGGGTTTGCAGGCAGTCAAGCGCAGCGGTGTGCGTGTGGTGCTGATCACAGGACGTGGCAGCGCCGCGCTTGAGCGCCGCGCACACGAGCTCGATGTGCGCGTATTGTCAAAAATTTCGGACAAGCACGCGACCCTGCAGGCGCTGCAAGCGGAGTATGGCCTGACGAGCGCCGAAACGGCGGCTATGGGTGATGACCTGCCGGATCTGGGCCTTGCCGCAGCTAGTGCGCTGTTCTTTGCGCCGGCAACGGCGGTAGAGCCGGTTTTGCAACGCGCCGACTATGTCACCACTCATGCCGCAGGCCGCGGCGCGGTGCGTGAAGTGTGTGAGCTCCTCGCCGCAGCACGCGGAGTGTCTGCGCGATGAGAAAACTGCTGGTTTTCCTGCTCCTTTTCGGGGCAGGACTGGGCTGGTTGCTGTGGCGTCAACAACAGAACGCTAAGCCCGAAGACCCTCCTGAGCCGGTTGTCGAAGAGACCCGTCCGTTCACCGAAGTGGGCATGGGTGTCGACCCCAAAGGCCGGCAACAAGCTGTCGGTGTGTTGCTGGATGGGCCGCTGGAGTTCGTGGAGCGTGCGACGATCAACGGACGTACGGTGCGTGCTCTCGACTTGCAGGCTTCGGATGTCGATTCGTTGGATGGTGGTCGCTACCTGCTCAAGGACTTGCAGATCGGGATCCACGATGTGGAGGCCGATGCACCGCGTGCGCAACTCAAAGCACCGCGCGCGACGGTGACCCTGTCCACCGACAGCGGCAGCCCGCAGCTGGATCGCTCGGTCCCTGTGGATTTAGAAGGAGTGATCGCAACTCTGCTGCGCGGTGCCCCGATTGTGCCGTTGCGTGTGGAATCACCGAGCATTCAATGGACACCTGGAGAGGACCGTTACTCCAGCACCGAGGCAGTGCTGCTGTCGGGCAAGGGCATGAAGGCGAGTGGCCTTGGCTTTGATGCCCGACCTATGCAAGGCACCATCGGGTTGCTGCGCGCGGCCTCATTGAGCTTTGAGTTGGAGGCCGGCGGTGCGGTGACCTTGGCTTCGGGCGTGGAGGAAGGCATCGACCTGCGACGCTTGGAGCGCGTGGACGGTGCGTACCTCGAACTGACCGCCAAAGGTGGCGCACGAATGGTCGTCACAGGCGCGCGTCCTACATCGATGGACAGCCGCACCATCACGCTGTTGGGCCGCCTAGGCAGTGACGATCAGCCGTTCCAACTGGTGTCGGTGGTCGCAGATGGCACCACGGTCGCAGAACACCAAAGCGATGTGTTTCGCGCCGACCGTGCTGAGTTCTTCTTTGGTGCCAACAACACGCTGCAGCGGGCTGAGTTGTTGGGCACGGTGGTGCTGGAATCGCGCGGGGATCAACTGCGCAGCGAGATTGCCGACTTTCGTTTCGCTGCTGACGGCACGTTGGACAGGGCGGTGCTGACCGGGTCGCCGCGCGGTCTCGTGAACATTGCTCGCTTGTCGACAGAGACCCCCGAGCGTGTCGAGCTAGAAGGCCTTGGGCCATTGACTCTGACGCGTGGAGCTACAGCCGACTTGCTGTTGGGCGGACCTGCAACGCTCACACTCACGTCCACAGGTGTGGTGCTGCGCGCCAAAGACTTGGTCGAAGGACACGTCGCCGCAGATGGTTCACGCGGCTCGTTGTTGGCCAAGGGTGATGTCGTCATGACGCGCGGCGGCGAAGAGCTGCAGAGCGAAGACATCGAGTTGTTGTATGCGACGACAACAGCGCCCGCTGAACGCCTCAGGTTCATTAGTCGCGGACGCACCAGCCTGAGTGGCCGTACACCGCAAGGTGAGCTCGTCGTGGCGCGTGCCCAAGGTGGTTTGCAAGGCACCGTCGGCGAGCAGAACTTGCGCGTGAGCACGGCACGCGAGGTGCGCATGGAACTGGGTCAACCGCCGACACTGGTGGCCCAGGCGCGCTTGTTGCGTGCATTTGACGCCGCGGCACGCACGTTGGAGGCGAGCGGTGATGTGTTGGTGGAATCGCCGCAAGGCGTGGGCACCGCTGACGAGTTGAGCGTGCGTGGCCCCGAAGAAGTGGAACTGCGCGGAACTCCGGGTCGTCCTGCGCGTTGGCAAACCAAACTTGCCGGCAGCGCGAAACCGGACTCCAGCGCTGCGAACTATCGCGCGGTGGCAGAAGCAGAGTTCATCAAAGCGCAACCGCAACGCTTGGAGGCCCGTGGAGCCGTCGTAGCCCAAGTCGTGACGCAGAAAGGTGCGCTCGATCTCACCAGTGGTGTGTTTGTGGTGGCGCTCGCGGACCCGGGCGTGGAGCGGGCCTTGGTCGTGACCGCCGAACATACAGTGCATGCGGTTGTGGGCCGAGATGCCGAGCAGGTGGTGCTCGATGCCGATTACCTGCGCCTCGATGGTCGCATGGTGATCATTGATGATCAGGAAGTTGCCATCGGCGACGAAGTGGTGGCTCAACGTGGTGTGCGTGTCGCGTGGCAGGGCGCCCAGCTGTTTGAAGGTGCCGGCGAACGCTTCTGGATGCATCGCGATGGTCGCATGCGGCTCGATGCACCACTCGGTGGTCGCTTGTTGGCGCGCGGCGTCTTGGATGGCACGAACCTCAGCTACGAGGCGACAGCCACATGGATCGAGCGTCAGGTCCAGCCGCAGCGCATCGAAATCGACCAACCGTTGTTGCAGCTTTCGAGTGACGAAGCAGGTGCCTTGCGTGGAGGCGGTCGTGAGCGCGGCACAGTGCTGCGCAAAGTGCGCGGCTCGCGCTTGCGGGTGGACGCGACCTCGATTGTGCTCGATGGCGCGCAGCCGCAACTCTCCGGCTTGCCCTCCGCCCCAGGTCGTGCTGCGTGGGATGAAGCCGCCGCCTTGTTGGAAGGCTGGGACGAAACCGGTGCGCCGTGGATCGTTCGCGCGGGCTCCATCCGTTTGCGTGGTGACTTCCGCGATGACAGGG
>JBILXQ010000222.1:0-5046 GCA_044378375.1 Planctomycetota bacterium | reverse complement strand
TCGAGTCGCTGCGCTTGGAACCGATGGGCGCACGCTTGGCGGAATTGCTGCAGGCGCCGGTGCTGCGTCTCAAGGAATCGACAGGCACAGGCGTGGTGCACGCCATTGACGCCGCTCCTGCGGGTGCAGTGATTCTGCTGGAAAACGTGCGTTTTCACGCCGGTGACGAGAGCGGTGATGCTGCCCTCGCCGCCGAGTGGGCCAAGCTCGGCGATTGCTTTGTCAACGACGCCTTTGGTGCCGCGCACCGCGATCACGCTTCGGTGTGCGGCGTGGCGCGTCTGTTGCCCAGTGCAGCAGGCCGTTTGATGGAGCAGGAAATCGCGGCCTTTGCAAAGGTGCTCGACAATCCTGCGCGTCCGTTGGTGGCGATCTTGGGCGGTGCCAAAGTCAGCGACAAGCTGCAGGTCGTCGACAACTTGTTGGACAAGGTCGATGCTTTGCTGGTCGGTGGAGGCATGGCCTACACTTTCCTTGCAGCGCAAGGCATCGCGGTCGGCAAGAGTCTGGTGCAGCAAGACCAGTTGGATGCAGTCAAAGCAGCGCTCGCCAAGGCCAAGGCACGCGGTGTCGCGATTCATTTGCCGCAGGATCACTTGGCGGCCGATCGCTTTGCCGCTGACGCCACGCCTGTGGTGTGCGGTCCGGCGATTCCCGAGCACATGATGGGGCTCGACATTGGACCGCAGACGCGCGCTGCGTACGCACGCGTGCTCGCGGAGGCGCGGACTGTGGTCTGGAACGGCCCCATGGGCGTCTTCGAGTGGCCTGCCTACGCAGGCGGCACCGAAGCGGTCGGACGCGCGGTCGCGGCTTGTCCGGGCTTCACGGTCGTGGGCGGCGGCGATTCCGTCGCTGCTGTCGAACAGTTCGGGCTAGCCGCGCAGATCGGGCACATCTCGACCGGTGGCGGCGCCAGCCTTGAGTTGCTGGAAGGTACACTGCTGCCGGGCATTGCCGCTCTCAAGCGCTAGCCCGTTGCTATGAACAGCTCCATCCGCATTGCGCCCTCGATCCTGTCGTGCGACTTCGCGCGCATCGGGGACGAGTTGCGCCGTGCAGAGGCGGCTGGTGCTGACTGGCATCATATCGATGTGATGGATGGGCACTTTGTGCCGAACCTCACCTTCGGTCCGCCGGTGCTGCAAGCCGTGGCCCGCACGGCCTCCATTCCGCTCGATGTGCACTTGATGATCGAGCGTCCGCTGGAATGGATCGCGCGCTATGCACAGGCTCGTCCAGAAGTTTTGACATTCCACATCGAGGCCGTCGACAGTCTGTCGGCTGCGCGCGAGGTGGTGAACGCAATCCATGCCGCAGGTGTGCCTAAGGCTGGCGTGTCTGTGCGCCCCAATACGCCGATCGCTGCAGTAGAGCCGCTGTTGGCTGACCTGGACTTGGTGCTCGTGATGAGCGTGGAGCCCGGGTTTGGTGGGCAGAGCTTCCGTCCCGAGACCCTCAGCAAAGCGCGTCGCTTGCGTGAGCTCGGTTGGACAGGCATCGTCGAAGTCGACGGTGGGGTGAATGCACAGACCCTGCAAGCGTGTGTCGCTGCGGGGTGTGATGCGTTGGTGTCTGGTTCGGCTCTCTACAGTGAACACGATATGACCGCTGCGGTGACGCGCTTCCGCGCGTTGGCTGCGGAGGTCTCTGCACGAGGATCCCATGTCGCCTGACTTCGCCCAACCGCCCTCTGATCGCCCGGCCGATCGTTCTGTGGATGCGTCGGCCGAGGCCACAGCGGATGCAGCTGGTTCGCGCTGGAAGAAGAAGGAACTCCCGAGCGGCTTGTGGCTCAAGTGCGAGTCCTGCGCAGCCACGATCTACCGCAAAGAGTTGGAAGAGAAGGGGCGTGTGTGCCCCGCGTGTGACTTCCACTTCACCTTGCCGGGACGCGAGCGCATCAAGTTGGTGCTCGATCCGGAGAGCTTTGACGAGCGCTTTGCCGACTTGGGCGCGATGGATCGCTTGCGCTTCAACGACTCGACGCCCTACGCCGACAAAATCAAGCGCACCGAGTCCAAGACGGGCCAAAAAGAAGCGCTTTTGTGCGGCTTTGGCAGCATCGAAGGCCGCAAAATCGTGATCGCCGTGCTCGACTTCTCGTTCCTTGGTGGCTCGATGGGCGAGGTCGTGGGCGAGAAGATCTCACTCGCCGCGGATCTGGCGCGCACGCACAAGCTGCCGCTGGTCATCTTCACCAGCTCGGGCGGCGCGCGCATGCACGAAGGCATGTTGTCGCTGCTCCAGATGGCCAAGACTTCGGCTGCGTTGGCCAGCTTGAACGAAGCCGGCGGCTACTCGATCTGCGTCTTGACCAACCCCACTACGGGTGGCGTCACGGCGAGCTTTGCTTCGGTCTGCGATGTGACGCTGGCCGAGCCGGGCGCGTTGATCGGCTTTGCCGGTCCGCGCGTGATCGCGAGCACGATCAAACAGGAACTGCCGCCTGGCTTCCAACGCGCGGAGTTCCTGCTGGAGAAGGGGCAAGTGGACAAGATCGTGCGGCGCAGTGAGATGCGCTCGATGTTGGCCAAGCTGCTCGACTTCGGTGCTGGCGCGACTGCTTCCTGAATTTGGTGCGGTTTCGCGGCACTTTCCCACGCCCAGGCCCGTCCTGAGGACTTACCATTCAAAGGACCCCAACCGTCCATGCGTACAGTCCTCGCCACACTCACGCTCCTCTGGCTGGCAGCTGCGGACGCCGCTGCCCAAGCCCAGCAGGTGCCGTCCCGTCCCCAGGCCCCGCGCCTCATCGCCAACCTCACGCGCACCGAGATCGCTTGCCGCGCCTTGACGACGGCACCTTGGGCCGAGCGGGTCAACGCATTCTGGGAAGGATCGACCCTGTCGGCTGCCCTCGACCCTGCGGTGTTGCCGGTGTTTGAAGGCCGCACCGTCGATGTGTGGGTGGTGGACCACAAGACGGATCTGCAGTGGGCCGCGGCTCCGCAGTTGGTGGATGTGCGCGGTGCGTCCAGCACGCGCACCTTCGTTGCAGGGGGCTTTGCAGCCAATGTGTTTGAGCTCGATGCCGGCACCATCTTTGGTGGGCTCGACACGCGCCTTGGTCGCCCGATCGACATTGTGCTCGATGTGGATCGCAACGGAGTGCTGTCGTCCGGCGATTGGTTGGATGGTGATGACACACTCGAGGGTGCGTCGATCCTCAAGACAGCGGCACTCAATGGTCCCTATGCCGTGACCGAACAGCTGTTCAGCGCGGGTACTTGGTTGGGCCAAGATGTGTACTACCCGACCAACATTGCGCAACTGGGTCAGTTGCCCTTGGTGGTGGTCAGTCACGGCAATGGCCACAACTACCAATGGTACGACCACATCGGGTACCACCTTGCTTCGTGGGGTTGCATCGTGATGTCGCACACGAACAACACGATGCCGGGTATCGCTACGGCGAGCACGACTACGCTGACGAACACCGAGTACTTGTTGGCGAACCAAGCCACGGTGCTCGGCGGAGTGCTCAACGGCAAGATTGATCGCACCCGCATCGCATGGGTCGGACACAGCCGCGGCGCCGAGGGTGTGGCGTACGCCCACACGCGCGTGCGCACCGGCAACTTTGTGTCGTCGCAGTTCAGCCTGTCCGACATCAAGCTTGTGTCGAGCATCGCGCCCACGGACTTCCTCGGGCCCAACAGTTCCGCTGCCATCGGCGTGCCGTACTCGCTGTGGACGGGCGGCGCAGATGCGGATGTGAACGGTTGTGCGGACTGTGACCTGTGCCAGACCTTCCAACTGCACGAGCGCGCGACAGCCGAGCGCTACTCGATCTCGCTGCACGGAGCAGGTCACGGTGCCTTCCACAACGGCGCCACCAGCACGGTCGCCGCCGGCCCGTGCCAATTGACGCGCGTGGAAACGCACTCCGTGATGAAGGCGCACCTCTTGCCGATGGTCAAGCTGCACCTCTTCGGTGAAGAGCTCGCGCGCGAGTGCTTGTGGCGTCACTGGAGCGGTTTCCGCGGCTTCTCGTTGCCGACCACCAGCTGTTTGGTGGTGGACCTCATGTATCGGCCGCGCGCAGCCCAGCGTTTGGTGATCGATGACTTCCAAACCAACACCGCCACAAACCTCTCGAGCTCGGGTGGTGCGGTGGTGGGCACGGTCACGGGTCTGGTCGAAGCCTTGATGGATGACGCCGACACGGTGTTCACGGATCTCGCCACGGATCCTATGAATGGCATGACGCTGGCAGGTCCTGGCGACACCAATCGCGGCATCGTGTTCGATGCTGCGCTCGGCGCCTATCTTGCGTTTGACCTGCCGGTCAGCGCGCGCGATGTGCGTGCGTGGAAGCGTGTGAGCCTGCGTGCGGCCCAAGCCACGCGCGATCCGTTGACGACCCAAGCCTTGGCCGAGTTCGACTTCAGCGTGGCCTTGGTGGACGGCGCCGGGCGTCGCGCACAGCTGCGCGTCTCGGCCTTGTCGATGGGCTTGTCAGAGCCATACCAGCGCACGGCATGCGGTGTGGGTACGGGTTGGGCGAACGAGTTCGAAACCGTGCGTGTGGACCTGCCGGCGTTGGCACGCGCGAACCCGGACCTCGACCTTGCTGATGTGCGCAGCGTGGAGCTGGTCTTCGATGCGGCCAGTGGGCGCATCGGGGTGGATGATCTGGCGCTTGAGATGGATCGCTGAGAACGGAGCCTGAACCATGAACCGCACTTGGATGCTTGTTCCTCTAGCCGTAGTCGGCTCCGCCATCGCCTTGCTGGCTACGCGCGAGCCGGCGCCAGCGGAAGTGCGCGACAGCTCAGGCGTCAAACGCTTGGTTGTCGCTGCACCGTTCACCACCAGCGCGCCCTTCGTGCACTATTGGCAAGCGGAGCAACCGCTGGTCAACCACGGTTGGATGTGCGTGGTCGAAGCGGATGCGCAGTTGTGTGCTCCCAAGCAGACGGTGGAGCCGGTTTTGATTGCCGGTGCGGGCCCCGTCGAGCGCGTGAATCATGGCACGCTAGGTCGCACCGTGGTGTTGGTGCCGTGCACACAAGCGCTGGCCGTTGACGGTGCAACCTAGCG
>JBILXQ010000221.1:0-5071 GCA_044378375.1 Planctomycetota bacterium | reverse complement strand
GCATGTCCAGCGGACCGTCGTGCTGGAACGAGAAGCCGCGCTCAGCTGTGTCCAACTGCAAGGACGACACACCGAGATCCACCAGCAGGCCCACCACCGGCTGCACACCTTCGCGCGCCAGCGTGTCTGTCAAATCGGATAGACGCGTGCGCACCAAGCGCGCCCGTGCACCAAAGCGCGCCAGGCGCTGCGCAGCCAACTCCAAGGCGGCAGGGTCGTGATCACCGCCCAACACGCGAATGGCGGGCAGAGCATCCAAGAGCAACTCGGAGTGACCACCCATGCCGACAGTGCCGTCGACAATCCAACCTGCACGCAACGATTCAGGCAGCCGCGAGAAGCACTCGACGACCTCGGCGGGCAACACCGACACATGAACCGCATCGCTCTGAGGCTTGGAGAAGGCCACCAGTCATCCTTTGGCCGTCCCGGCCGAACCAAGGATTTGATCGATGTTGTCCAAAGCCTTGGCGTGCTGCGCTTCGTAGCGCTCCCACGCGGCCTTGGCCCAGAGCTCAGCGTGATCATTCACGCCGATCATCAACACCTCGCCTGCGAGGCTCGCCCCGCCGCGCAACCGTTCGGGTACGAGCACGCGTCCGGCGGAATCGAGCTCGACTTCGAACGAGGAACGGAAGAGCAAGCGTTGCGCCGCGCGCTGCTGCTCTCCCGCGAACGTATCCAGTTTCAGCCGGGCGATGGTGGCTTCGAAGCCCGGCTTGGAATAGAGGTACACGCAGCCGTCTTGCCCCGCGGACAAGATGAGGACCAGATTGCCCTCCGCATTGCGCGTCAACTCCTCCAAGAAACGCTTGGGGACCGTCACCCGGCCCTTGGCGTCGAGGGAGTGGGAGGATTCACCGAAGAACACGGTGAACCTCCCCAGCCCTCTGATGCGGGAGGGGCAGGGTGCCGACGAGAGCGCCACAGCCCCCACCGAGCGCGCCCGTGCGGCACCCCAACTCCCACTTGTTCCCACCAGTCAACACATGAGTATTCTTCTCACCCACCGCGCCCCACCGCAAGGGCATCCGCGCAAAGGAAGCCCCACTCGCCCCACAGGAGAGACGGACGACTCGGGTTGCAGGTCAGCTAGGCCGTGGAAGTACCCCGACCGATCGAGGGGCTGCGCGTGCCCACCACAATCTGTAGTGGCTCAAGAGCGCGCGAGGTGCGGGACTAGCACTCTCTGGGGTAGCCGAAAATTTTTTTTAAATTTTTCATTTTTCATGCCGCCAAGGCCTTCTCGCGTCCGCAGCCACGCGCACAGCGACTCCCACTTTGCGCCACTCGGCCCGCACGCGAAATCGCCGACGGCCTCATGCCCGGCCCGGCCTACACGCAGGCAACTGCAGCTAAACGTCTGACGCTACATCACTTGCAACCAGCTCACTGGTCGCAGCGGCGTCCGCTTCCGTGGCCGACAACTCCCCCACCAGGGCGGGCTCGGCACCTTCGAACAAGGACAAGAGATCGCCCTTCAACGCTTCCATGCGCTCGGGCGTGAAATCGTAGACCCAGACGCGCAGGGCTTCCTTGCGGCGCGGACGGTGCACCAACATCGATTCGCCTTGTTGGCCTTCGCCGCGCACAATCCGATCGATCTTCAAGCGCTTCTTGCGCATCAGCAGCAAGCACAACAAGTAGCGCACTTCGGCCAGCTTGGGCTCGGTGCGGCCTTCCAAGCGCAAGAACACCGCCTCTAGCGTGGGCAAATCCAGCTGCATGCCGCGCTTGCCCGCACGATGGCGCGTGAACCAATACACAAGATGCTCGGCTTGCGCAGGCTCCGCAGCCTGCTTGGCGCGGCCCTGCCAGCACACCAGGCACAAGTCTTCGCGCGCCAAAAGCTCTTGGGCGACGGAGAGCAGCGACACATGCCGTGCGCCGTCCTCAAAGACAGAGTTGCAACCAGTGCAGGCGCCGGTCCGCCGTCTGAATTTCCATTCCGACATCTTGGGAAACGGTTGTACGCCAGTCGCGAGGTCCTGTCCACCTACAAACACGCCGGCCGCTGGACGCGTGTCCAACGGCCGGCGCAGCTCATGTGCAGAGGCTTAGATCAGGGCGCCCAGACCAAGCGGTAGCCGTTCGAGAGGTTGAAGGTCTCTGCGTTGCAGAAGACCGCGCCGTTGCGGTACCACACCTGGTAGTAGCGCGTGTCGCCCGCGAGCGCACCGCCGCCCACGGAAATCGACTGGTCGCCAGCTACCGGGTACTGCGAAGCACCGCCCACATTGGACTTGGTGCCGAGGCGCACCACCGAACCACCTGCGCAGCGCAAGCCGTCGCCGAAGCTCGAGCTGATCGCCGTGGTGCCCTGGTAGTACAGCGCGAAGCTGTTCGGCATGCCCGAACCGGCCAGCACGGCGGTGTCGGCGGCGATGCTCGCCACACCGGTCGAAGCCAACAAGGCGCCGCTGCCCAAGGAGTTCAAGCAACCAGCACCCGCGCCGACGGCCGAGTTGTTGGCGCACGGGCAGGCAGTGCTGCTGCCGTCACCGAAGCAGAAGGCGCCGCTGGTCGGGGCACCCGTGTCACCGGCGTTGATGGCCGTGTTGGCGATGTCTTGGAAACCGGCATCCAGCAGGGTGCGCACGTTGGCGGCGGCACCAACTTGGATGCGGGCCCAGCCGTAGTGCGGCAAACCGTCGGCCGCGTTGAAGCGGAAGCCGACCAAGTTGACCGCGTTGAGCTGCCAGTTGCCAGCGGCTGCACCAAAGGTGACCGCAGTTGTGGCGTTGGCATAGCTACCGGCCGCGTCGATAGAAGTTCCCGCCACGAGGTTGCCAGCTACCGTGGTCAGGGCCGAACCGGGGAAGCGCAGATAGCCCGTGCCCGTAGCAGCGAAGAACTGCAAGTTGGTCGCGCCGTAGGGGTTGATGTCCCAACCCGGGGTGACGCCGCCCGTGGCGCCCGTGACGCCGGTTTCAACGTTGACGTACAGGCCGTCGATGTTGGCCGGAATCACCGTGTTGTAGGTGCGGTAGACGATGCCGGCATCGGCTTCCGGGGCAACGGAAACGAGCGCAGCGGCGGCCGCAGCGGCGGCGACGAGGTGGGAGGAGAGGCGTGAGCCGAGGTTCATGTGGAGACCTGCTAAGGGTTGAAGATCGAGGGACGCGGGAAGGCAGAGCGCCACACCCGAGTATCTAGAGGCTAGCGGCGTATGCAGCCGAGGCGGAAAAAAAAGCCGATTTCCTAAGATCCTTTCACAGATGGGCACTTCAGACACGCTGCCACCTTAGACTTTCGAGCGTAGCCTTGATGTACCCCTGCATGCACCCTCAACCCGTACTGGTGGTTAGTGGCCTCCCCCGCTCAGGGACCAGCATGGCCATGCAAATGATCCACGCGGGAGGCGTGGAAGCGTTGACCGATCAGGAGCGCCAAGCCGATGCCGACAATCCGCGCGGGTACTTCGAGTACGAGCGCGTCAAGGCTCTGCGCAACGACAAGGCCTGGCTGGATGACGCGCAGGGCAAGGTCGTGAAGATCATCCACATGTTGCTGCTCGAGCTGCCAACGGACCGCCCGTACAAGGTGGTCTTCATGGAGCGCGAGTTGGGCGAGGTGCTGGCCTCGCAAAGCAAGATGCTCGAGAGGCTGGGGCGCAGTGGCGCCACCTTGGCCCCAGCGCGCTTGCGCGCCGTGTACGAAGCGCAGCTGAAGCAAGTGCACGCGCACTTGGCCGCGCATTCCTGCTTTGAGGTGCTGCGCGTGCCGTACGCGGATGCGGTCGCCCAACCGGCGGCACAAGCAGCCCGCATCCAAGCCTTCCTCGGCGGCAGCCTCACGTTGGATGCGATGGTTGCGGCGGTCGATCCTAGCCTGCACCGCAACCGCGCCTAAGGCGTGGATCCGATCCGTGGCTAGGCGGGTGCAAGCCCGAGATGCTTGCGCAAGCCCTCGGCTTCGAAGGGTAATTCGCTGGGCGGTCGCCAGTCCGTGCGTTCGAGCGCAGCGTGTGCGCGTTGCTGGAACAAGGTTGCTGCAGCGGCTTCGCCACGCGCCAAGGCAAGGATGGTCGCCATGCGCAAGCTGGGTACATGCTGGGGATCGAACTGCAAGCCGATAGCAAGGCTCTTGGCCGCGTTGTCTAGATCGCCGTACCACGCCAACGCTGTGCCTAGCAGCCAATGCCCGTCGGGAAGCGCCTTGGAGGCTTCCATGGCATCCAGCGCGCATTCGGCCGCAGCTTCGTAGCGCGCAGCGCAAAGATGCGCACGCGCCAAGGCCAGCATGGCCCCCACACCGTGCTGATCCGCAGCACGAGCAGCTGTGGCGGCGTTGAGAGCCTCTGTCAAACGTCCTTGACGCAGCAGGCATTCGCTCAAGCGCACGAGGATGCTGGCGGGCAAGTGCTGTGCGGCCAGCACGCGGTCGGCTTCTGCTTGGGCTTCGGCTTGAAGCCCGATCTCACTCAAGGACATGGCTAGCGAGACACGCAGCTCAAGGTCACCGGAGCGCTGACTCACGGCCTCACGCAGGATCTGCACGGCCTGCGCATGATCGCCCAAGGCAGCACAGCAACTGGCGCGGCACACGGCATAGCGCGCCTCGTCCGGACGCAACGCATGCAGTGCTTCGAACTGCGGCAAAGCTGCGCGGAATTTGTTCCGCGACAGCAAATGCACACCCAGATTGAAGGTGCTCTCACGCTTGACCAGATCGATCTGCGCTTGGGCATCCTCCGGCAAGGCCGCCATGTAGCCCAAGTCGACGAGCTGCTGGATCGCATCGGCTGCTTCGAAAGGATCTTGACGCAGATCCTCTGGGTGCAAACCGGCATCCGCACCGGTCGCTTCCCATGATTCCACGGGTGCTGGTGCGGGATCTTCTAGGATCTCGGCCAGCACCCGGCCATCAAAGTCCGCGCCGCACGGCAAGCCCAGGACCGTCAACGCCGTAGGCGTAAGGTCGAGCACATTGGCCACGATGGGTTGTCCACCCGCCTTGACACCGGGTCCACTCGCCACCCACAGCCCCAACGGCCGATGCCAGCTGGCCTCCTTCTCCATGCGCATTTCCGGCGGCAGATCCTCCAGCGAAGGACGCTCGCCACCGGATT
>JBILXQ010000220.1:0-5092 GCA_044378375.1 Planctomycetota bacterium | reverse complement strand
CTCGGGTCGATAGCGCGCTGTGATGCGTTTCTGGTCGCCGCCGGTGAAGAACACAGCGCTCGCGTCATCCAGCAGCGCCACCGTGTCGGTCGTGGAGGTGTCGCGCTGAATCGCACTCACTTTGGCCTTCGGTGCCCACACTCGCAGCGCCTCAGTCTTGTCGGTGACCTCCACCTGTTCGTCGCCGGTGGCGGCCGAAGCAATCACGATGTGCGCAGGCCCATGCTTGCTGGCTAACTCGACAAACCGCTCCCAGATCTCGCGACTGTCGTTGTCGAGACCTCCACCCACAATCAACAAGGTGCCCTGAGCGCGGGCCGGCGCGTGCGTGCGGCAGGCACTGCCTGTGAACGCCAGGCACGCCATGAGCACGACAAGCCAGCGTCGACCGCGCCACTCACTCCTCATGGATGTGCACCTCAAAGCGGCCCGTGGAGTCGGCCGCACCGCGGTACATGCCTTCGGAGTTGTAGGGCATGGCGATGCGGCCATCGCGGTCTACCGCGATCACTCCGCCATCATCGGGCTGTAAAGTATGCTGGACGAGGCCATCGGTGGCTTCCTGCAGACTCTGACCTCCGTACTCCATGCGCGCGGCAATCGTGCGTGCCACTGCGTGTCGGATGAACTGCTCGCCAGTGCCTGTGCCGCTGACGGCAACGCGTGCATCGGCCCAGTTGCCTGCGCCAATGATGGGCGTGTCGCCCACGCGTCCCCAGCGCTTGCCCGTCAGGCCGCCGGTGCTGGTGGCGGCTGCGAGATGACCTTGTGCATCACGCACCACGCAGCCTACGGTGCCGTAGGTGTGCGCAGGCTTTGCCAAGCCTGCAGCGCGTTCTCGCAGCACTTCTTCCAACACTTTGCGCCGATGTTCGGTGTCAAACCAAGTGTTGGGCACACGTTCAACACCCATCAGAGTCGCGAACTGTTCCGCACCTTCACCCATCAACAGCACATGTTTGGTGCGTTGCATGACCAAGCGCGCCAGAGAGACAGGATTCTTGACTGTGCGCACTCCTGCGATGGCACCGCAGCTCAGAGTCGCACCGTCCATGATGGAGGCGTCGAGCTCGTGCTCACCCTTCTCATTGAAGACGGCGCCCTTGCCAGCGTTGAAGTGTGGGTCGTCCTCCAAGATGCGGACAACGGCTTCACACACATCCATGGCACTTGCGCCATTGGCGAGCATAGTTTGCCCATGGCGCAACGCGACCTCTAGTGCGGCCTTGTGTTCCGCGAGTTGCTCTGCTGGCGCCTCTCGTGCGATGGTGCCTGCACCGCCGTGGATCGCAATGGCCCAGTGCACCGGTGCCTTGCTTTGGTTGGCGACGCAGCTCCACATGCCGAGCGCGAGACTCAGGACTAGCAACGCACAGGTGCTACGCGACATCCAGGATGCTCCTACAGGTCAGCTGTTTACGACAGGATGGGCTTCACGATGCGCCCATGCACATCGGTCAAGCGGTAGTGACGGCCTTGGAACATCCAAGTCAGTCGTTCGTGATCGATACCCAAGAGGTGCAGCAGTGTGGCGTGCAAGTCATGCACATGCACACCGTCTTGGACGATGTTGTACGAGAAGTCGTCGGTGGCACCATGGACCATACCGCCGCGCACACCGCCGCCCGCAAGCCACATGCTGAAGCAGCGCGGGTGGTGGTCGCGCCCGTAGTCGCTGGCTGTCATGCGGCCTTGACAGTAGGTTGTACGACCAAACTCGCCGCCCCAGACCACCAGTGTCTCGTCCAGCAAGCCACGCTCTGCCAGGTCCGCAACGAGTGCCGCAGCAGCTTGATCCGTCTGGCGGCATTGGTGGCTGATGCCCGCGGGCAATCCTCCGTGTTGGTCCCAGCCTTGGTGGAACAACTGGACAAAGCGCACGCCACGTTCGACGAGTCGGCGGGCCAACAAGCAGTTGGCCGCAAAGGTGCCTGGATCACGCGACCCGGCCCCATAGCGTTCAAAGGTGGCGTCCGATTCACCTGACAGACTGGTGGCTTCGGGCACGCTGGTCTGCATGCGGAATGCGAGCTCTGCCTGAGCAAGGCGTGCATCGATATCCGGGTCGCCCTCGCGCTCGCTCGCAGCCCGCGACAGGCCGCCCAACGCATCCAACATCGCGCGTCGATCGCTGGGCAAGCTGCCTTCTGGGTCATTGAGGTACAGCACCGCGTCCTTGCCGGAGCGGAACCGTACTCCTTGGTGTTCGCTGGGCAAGAAGCCACTGCCCCACAGGCGTGAGTACAGCGGTTGATCGCGCGATGCATCTTTGGAGACGAGCACCACAAAGGTCGGCAGGTTCGCATTCATCGAACCCAGCCCATAGGAAAGCCAAGCACCCATGGACGGACGCCCAGCGATGGGCGAGCCCGAACAGAAGAAGGTGATGGCCGGATCGTGATTGATCGCTTCGGTGTGCACCGCACGCAGCACGCACAGGTGTTCTGCAACCTTGGCTGTGTGCGGCAGCAGTTCGCTGTACTCGATGCCAGTCTTGGGCTCGCGCACAAAGTTCGCGAAGGACGCAGCGATCGGCAACACAGCTTGATTGCCGCTCATGCCCGTCAAGCGTTGCCCTGAGCGCACGCTGTCGGGCAGCGGTTGTCCATGCATGCCGCGCAGCAGCGGCTTGGGGTCCAGTGTTTCGAACTGCGAGGGGCCACCTGCTTGGAACAGGTAGATCACACGCTTGGCCTTGGGTGCGCGTGGAGCAATGTCGGTTGCGCTCGTTTGTCCACGCACGAGTTGATGCAGGGCCAAGGCGCCCAATCCAAAGCCCGCACCACGCAACAGACTACGGCGCGAGGGCAACTGGCCGTGTTGCTGGCTGTGATCGGTCATCGCACCACCAAGGCGCCATCACTGGCATAGAGGGTGCTGCATGCCAACACCAAGGCCGCCAACTCTGCATCCTCTGCGCCGCACAGCTTGGCTGCATCTGGCAGAGCCGTGGCAAAGCGCGCGGTTTGCGTCTGCACTAACTCGCTCAACGCTCCAAGCTCCGCAGCGTTGGGTTCCGTCGTGCACACGAGTCTGTACAAGCGTTCGATGCGCGCAGGCGTTGTGTGCGCTTCGCGCATGACGCGCCGTGCGGTAGCGCGCGCTGTGTCCAAGTACACGCGATCGTTGAAGATGGTCAAGGACTGCAACGGAGTTGTTGTCACGCTGCGTCGTGCGACACAGGCTTCGCGCGGGCCAGCATCCCACACACTCATGTTCGGCGGCGGCACTGTGCGCTTGCGATAGGTGTAAAGCGCGCGGCGCCGTGCGTCAGTCCCCATGTCCGGCACATAGTTGCCAATCTGGCCTGCTTCATGCCAAAGCCCTTCGGGCTGCCAAGGCTTCGATGAAGGCCCACCCCAGCGGTCGTTGCGTTGCCCCGATGCTTCCAGCGCGAGGTCGCGCAACATCTCGGCACTCACGCGTGTGGCTGGCCCGCGCGACCATGCTGCATTGAGCGGATCGAGCGCACGCTTGGCGGCGCTGGCACGCGAGCTTTGCCGGAAGGTAGAGCTCATCACCAAGCGCTTGAGCAGATACCGGTTGTTCCAGCGTTGTTCAGCCACGCCCGCTCCTGTGGCAAAGTCGACCGCAAGCTGATCGAGCACGCGTTGCAACTTGGGGGCATTGCCTTGCACGCCAAAGTTCTCCGGTGTGTCGACTAGGCCTGTGCCGAAGACCTGCATCCAGAGGCGATTGACTTGCACGCGCGCAGTCAGCGGATGGCGTGGGTCCAACAACCAGCGCGTTAGACCCATACGGTTCTTAGGCAGAGCGTCGTCGTACGGCAACACCGCAGGCACAGCACCCGGCTGCACCGGTTGCGCTGTGTCAGGTTGGTCATAGGCTCCACGCCGCAACACATAGGTCGGCCGCGCCCATGGCGAATCCTGCATGCACACAAACGCAGGGATCGCATCGAGATGCAGCGCGAGTGCGCGTTGTGCTGTGCGCCAGGCCTCGCGTGCGCTAACCACACTGGCATCGTGGTCCACCGCGTGTTGCAAACGCATGTCGGCGGACATCGGCTCAAGTCTGATCCCGTCGGCACCTGCAACAAGCTGGACCTCAGCCTGTGTCAATGCCCGCCGCCACACACGCAGCTCGTCGAGCTGCCCGTTGCGAAAGCCCATCCCACGCGAGCGTGAACCCACTTCGAGTGCATGGCCTGCAAGAGGTCCATCTAGGTGATCGCGCACAACTTGTGTGTCGGCGAGTGCACCATTCACATAGAGGCGCAGGCCCGATGCGCTCGAAGAGCCGTCATAGCTAGCGACCACATGGGTCCACTGCTCAAGCTCCAACGGTGCGTGCGTCTGAATGCTTGCGGCCGAGCCTGGCCAACGATGAATCGCACTCCAGCGCACATGCCCATCGACCAGTTCTAGCTCGATACCCGATGCATCCGCGTCTTGTGTGTGGAAGCCCGATGCATGCACGATGGCTGCGCGCACATTGCGCTCGCTTGGACGCATCCACAGCGACAGCGTGACGGGATCGTGGCGCCCAAAGTTGACTTGCTGTTCGAGCCATACGCCACCATCGCCATCCAAGCGCAAGGCTTGGCCATGAGGGCTAGCCACCAACTCCACAGTGCCGAGCTGCTCGGGGCGATGCCGATCCAGATGAGCTGGCTTGCCATCGCGGACGGCATTGGGCGTGGTGCCGTTCTCCAACACATCGAAGGGGTAATGCGCAGCTGGTGTGGGCAACACGATCGCTGCTTCGTCAGGTGGCTGTACGCGCGCCAGGGCTTGGGTGCGCGTAGCAGACCAGAAGTCGGCTGCGGACTGCACTGCCGCCGCCAGTGTGCGCTCTTGCGCTTCCTGCTCGGGTGTAGCGAGTCGCACGAACGGAGGCGGCGCATCGCCGGGCAAGGAGAAGGGCTTCAGTCCGTTCTCATCCAGCGCACCAAACATCGCAGCCAGCGCGTAGTAGTCGCGCATGGGCACTGGGTCGTACTTGTGGTCGTGGCAGCGCGCACAATCGAGCGTCAGGCCTAGAAACGCCGTGCCAAAGGTGCCCACACGATCAGCGATGGCTTCTTGCCGGAACTCTTCGGGGATCGAACCGCCTTCCTCCGTTGTGCGAT
>JBILXQ010000007.1:0-18775 GCA_044378375.1 Planctomycetota bacterium | reverse complement strand
TCGCAACACGCGCGTCTCAGGTTCAGGGGCCAGCACGCTGAGCACTTGGCGAGCGGCTTGCGCATGCTCCGCCCGTTGAACGGCATCGCTTTCAGCCAGCAGCAACCATGCGCGCGCTGCTCCACGACGCAAGTGCACATCATCGCCATCGAAGGCCCGCGCCGACGCGAAGGCCTGCGCAGCAGCTACCCCATCACCCAGCTCCAACAGGCACCAGGCCTGCAAAGCACAGCCGCGGAAGCGTTCGCGCGCAACCAACTCGGCCGCATCACACCAAATGGCCCCGCGTTCGGCCAACTCGCGCAAGCGTGCCGCATCTCGTTGGCGTGCCGCAGCGCGGAACTCCAACTCTGCCACCAACAAGCGCACGCGCACACTGCGAGGATGCCGCTCTTGCAAGGCCATGGCCAAGTGCCGCGCGTCCTCTTCGCGGCCCGGTTGGTCGCGCCAGACCACCGCCAAGTTGTACTCGCGCTCGTCAAAGTCTTGCTGCCGCTCCCCGCTCGGCAACGCGGGCGCATGCACAACGACGGCAGCGCACACCAACACAAAAGCACTGATGCTCAAGCCGCGCGCCGTGTGTGCGCGCAACACGCCATACATTTGCACGCACATCCAGCCCGCAAACGGAAGCAAAGGCACCAACAAGGGCAGGCGCGCACGATCACTCGTCACCGTCAAGATGATCGTGACTAGGTAGGCCGCAAACAACAGCGCCAGCTCGCGTGCGCCACCCACACAGTGCACACCAGAGCGCCCTCCCGCCACACGTGCACCCAACGTGAACCACAGCACACCAGCCAATCCCAACATGCCCCACACGCCCCAACTCGGCAACCAACGCGCCAGCGGTACATGCTGGGCATCCCACTCGATCATGTGGTTGTCAGGCACTTCATACGCGCCCAGCGTAAGGCGCAACTTGTTCCATAGGATCGAGGCATGCAAGCCAGGATCACGCTGCACCGATTGCAGCACCTGCTGCAGCCAATAGTCGCTCGTTTCCTTGGGGTCCAACTCACGACCGAGCCGGCGTTCCGCTTCGCGATTCCAGTCGCCGGCTTCATAGGCCGGAACACCGCGTACAAACGAGAATTCGGTGGCCCGCCCCCATACGTTCTCGGGGTTGTTGCCGCCATACAAGTTGGTGCCCGCTCCCGATGTGGTCAGCACCCACACACCGCCTACATGGTGATTGCGCCAGAGCACCGGCATCAAGGCCAGAGCAACGCCCACCACCACACAGGCACTGTGCTGCAGCGCGCGCACATAGGACTTGGTGCGCGGGTGCGACTCGCGCTCCCACCAAGTACGCACCAACGGCCAGAGCACGAACATCGGCACCAGCACCAACATGTTGCCGCGCAGCAACGCACCAGCACCCACCAACACACCCACCAGCAACCACGCGGCTAGTGCGCGCAGTCCGTCAAGTGTGCGTGACAGCACCAGCAAGCACGCCAAGCCCGCCAGGATCGGCAGGAACAAGTTCTCCTTGAGCAGCAGTGCAGGGAAGACCATGCCGGCGCCGTACAGCGCCCAAGCAACCGCAGTGATGACCGCCGGCACCTGACCGAACAGGCGCCGCGCGGTCCAGGCGACCAGCAGACCACTCACCCCCCACCACACACACTGCACCGCGCGTGCCGTGTGCAGCGTGTCCCCGAGGAACTTGTAGATCAGCGCCAACACATAGGGATACAGCGGCTCTTGAAACCACACCTCTGTGCCGCCGAGCCAATCACCTGCAGCGATGCGGCGCGCCCATTCGTCATAGCTGCGTTCATCGATCACCGGAATGGCGGCCAGTGGATGCGTGCTCTCGTAAGCCAGCAAAGCGACCCAACGCAGCAACACAGCGAGGCAGGCGAGGCTCACCAACACCCACACGTCTCGCGCCGTTGTCGTGGAGGCAGTCTTCATGTGCGCTGCATGCTCCAACGGTCACTCAGACTCGAACGACGTTCCAGCTGGCGCGCGCGGGCGATGGTGCGCAGCAACTCAAGCCAGTACCTGCAGGCGGGGATGGCTGCGCACAGACTGAGGACCGTCGCACACGCGAGCGCAGCCATGAAACCGCCCCACAAGGCAGCAAGCGTGCACAGACCAACCTGCAGCACGCGCGGAGCCAGCGGAGCCCAACCAGGGAGGGTACGGTACGCCCAGGCTTGAGCCTGACGTAGAGGCCCGCCCGCCTCTGGAGCGCGCCGTTCCATCGCTTGAAAGTACGCGCGCGCACGCCGCAGTGCTTGCCCTGCGGCCACGGAACCAGAGCTTTTGACTTCGAAGAAGCGCGCAGCACCGACGACGCGCACTGCGCACGGACCTGTGGCACGCGCACGCACTTGACCAACGAGGTCTAGGTCATCAGCGGCCACACCCGGACTCGGCGCCAATCGCAGGGAGGAACGCCAAGCACACAACTGCCCGTGCAAGCTCCACAACACTCCCGCGCGTGACTCGCACGCACGCACCCACGCCGTAGCATGATCGAAGGGCTGACCTGCGTCAACCAGTGACGAACCGACACGACCATCGGCAGGCAAACTCTCGACAAAGGTCTGGGCTGCGCACGCCAACGCCAACTTCGCATCGCACTCAAAAGCTTGCGCAAGTTCCACCAACGCCTTGGCGTCGTGAACCACATCCGCATCCGTCAAGACGACCACATCACATTCACTAGCCGCACGTGCAAGGGCCGTACGCACCGCACCACTCTTCCCCGGTGCCGTGGTGTTGCTCAGGGTCTCGTACTGCACCAAGGCAGGATCAAACACGCGCGCACCAGCGGCCTGCGCAAGACGCGAAGTGTCATCCACCGAGCCATCATCCACCACCAACACCCGATGCGGCTGGAGCGATGCAGGCCAAGCACTCCACGCCAAATTCGCCAAGCGGCGCTCGATGACGGCGCCCTCATCGCGGCATGGCACGATCACCAAGAGCCTTGTCACGACCGCAACATCCGCGCAGCAAGGCGCGGCCACGAAGGCAAGTGGAACAGCACATTGTCCGCCTGCGCGCATTCCCAAGTGCAGGCGCAACGCGTGGACTTGATGCGTGCCCGCAACTCCTTGGCTGCGGCGCTCTCCCACAAAGCCGCCAGATCCCAAGCAGTGCTGTTCAAGTTGCCGATGCTGTCCGGCAAGATCTCGCACGCGCGCACATCACCGTTCTCCATCACCACGCACGACAACGAGCTGGCTGTGCAAGGCAAGTGTTGTTGCGCATGCTCACCACGCGCGACGCGCGCCACATGCTCGTACATCAGCTCATCGCGAGCGACCGCCAAGCGCGCTAGCGGGAAGTCAAAGTACGGTAGCTTCTTGGCGCGCACCAACCGCTGTTTGGTCGCCACTACCTCTTCGTAGCGTTGCACATCCACTGTCAGCAAACTGGTGTCCAGCGCCGTACCCCGCGCCAGGTTCACGGTCACATTGTCCGGCTGTAGCTCCTCAACCAACTCCTCCATGTGCGCGGCCAAGGTGTCTTGGTTCTCGCGGGTTACGCACACCAGGATGCCTACACCAAGATTCGGGTGGCGCTGCTGCAAGGCCTTCAGGCGTCGCACGCCTTCTTTGGCGCCTGCATGTGCCCCTTGCGCGGCGCGGATCGAATCATGAATCGCCGGCGGCCCGTCAAAAGAAACAGACAGTGCAAGATGCAGGTCCGGGTACTTGGGCAACAGCTCTTCCACAAAAGGCGCGTAGCGTTCATGCAACAGACCATTGGTGGGAATGGCTAGGTGCCGCAAGCCGCGTTGTGCAAAGGCAGCTCCGATCTGCGCCAAATCGCGGCGCAGGAACGGCTCCCCTCCGCCGATCGACACCCAGGCCAAGGGACCGAGTCGCTCGCACGAGGCCGCTAGCGCCTCATACTGGGCCAAGCTGGCACCCTCGATGCCGGCCGCTACTTCTTCGTGATGAAAGCAATGGCGGCAACGCAAGTTGCAGCGTCCCGTCACATACAACGTCAGGTGCACGGGCGGCCCAGCGTGCCGCAGCACGCGCGTGGCAAAGGGCAGATAGCGTCCCGCATCCATGGACCGCGATTGTACGCACCAAAGACGCGGGGCGCCGCTGATGCGACGCCCCGCTCGTACATTCGCAGCTTGCGCTGCGCTCACGCTCCCCCTATCAGGGGTTCCAGACGACCGTCAAACCGTTGGTGAGGTTGAAGGTGCTGGCCGAGCAGAAGACCGCGGCGTTGCGGTACCACACTTGGTAGTAACGCGTGCCCGGCAAGGTGATGAGGCCCTTGACCGACACCGACAGGTCGCCGGCAACCGGGTAGGTGGACACACCCAGCGCGTTGTTCTTGGTGCCGAGGCGCGTGACCGAACCAGCGGCGCAACGCAAACCGTCACCGAAGACCGTACCCAGACCAGCGCCGCCCTGAGCCGTGCCTTGGAAGTACAAGGCCGAGCTGTTCGGCATGCCGCTGCCCGCGAGCACAACCGAATCGCCTGCAAGGCTGGCCGTACCCGTTGCGGCGAGGCGCGCACCAGCACCCAGCGAGTTGGCGCAGCCTTGACCCGCACCCACCGCCGAGTTGTTGCCGCACGGGCAGGCCGTGCCCGAACCATCGCCGAAGCAGAAGGCCGTGCCGAGCGCACCCGAGGTCGAGTTGTAGTTCAGCGTGCCCGTGGTGCCCGTGTTGCCGTACTTGTCGGTCGACAGCACGCGGTAGGTCACGTTGCCCACCACATTGCCCGGGATCAGCGCACGGAAGATCTGGCCACCCGAAGACTGCATGGTCACGGTCTGCACCGCGCCACCGTTCACTTGGTACTCCAGACGCGTGTTGTTGTACCAGGTGATGTAGTACGGCGCGTTGTCGTAGACCTGCACGCGCACCACCGTAGCAGCCGCACCAGCGGCGCGATCGGCCACCTGCGTCAGGCGGTACATCACCGGCGCGAAGGTGTCATTCGCCGCGGTGTTGTTCTTGAGGTACCACTCGGCCGTGTTGGTGTCGTTAGCCACGAACACGTCGTAGTCCTGGTCACCGTCCACGTCGCAGCAGTCGGCATCCAACGAGATCGTGCCATCGGTCGGCACCACGGTGCCGGTCGCTTGGTACGTCATCGTGCCGGTGCCGTTGTTGCGGTACACGCGCTCCTGACCGGCAAAGTTCGCCACGAACAAGTCGATGTCACCATCGTTGTCGTAGTCGAAGAAGTCGCCTTCGTTGTCGTCCGAGTCCGAGTTGGTCAGCGTGGTCAGCGTGTTGAACACGCCGGCACCCGTGTTCTTCATCGTGACGTCGGTGAAGCCGAAGCCCGCGGCCCAGTTCAGGCCGTAGATGTCGACGTCGCCGTCCGCGTCAAAGTCACCCATCTCCTGCTCGTAGTGACCGTCGCCCGTGGAGTAGCCCGCGGGGAAGTTCGAACCCGTCACGTCACGGTAAGCCGTGAGCACATTGCCGCTC
This sequence comes from Planctomycetota bacterium, assembly GCA_044378375.1. Taxonomy (GTDB): domain Bacteria; phylum Planctomycetota; class UBA1135; order UBA1135; genus SXXH01. Next base: position 13,345 of record JBILXQ010000007.1, on the reverse strand, counting down.
TCGGCGAAACGGTTCTGGAACAGGCGCGGCACTTCTTGACGCGCGCCGTGCAGGATGTCGAGGTCCATGTCGCCGTCGATGTCGGCGAGGTCGATGTCCAAAGCACTGGACGCCACGTCGGCATTGGCGCCGGTCGCGTTGGTCGTGTTGGTCGCCTGCGTGCCCGCGGCCCAGAGGGCCGGGTTGCCCACGGCGATCGTCTGGCCCAGCAACTGGAAGTTGCTCGGGTTGAACTCGCTGAAGTTACCGGCGCCATCGTTCAAGAAGAGGCGCGTCGGCAACTGGCCACCGAAGGCGCCGCCGTAGCTCGAGTGCACGAGGTCAAGGTCGCCGTCGTTGTCCAGGTCACCAAAGTCGCAGTCGCAGCTGAAGTCGATGTAGCCGCCGCTGACCAGCACCTGCGTGGGCGCGATCGAAGAGCCTGCGCCACCGAGACCCACCCAACGGGCCACCGTTTGGTCTTGGTAGTAACCGGCAGTGCCCGCTTGAGCGCCGCCCATGTTGGTCCACCACTTGTTGCCCTGTTGGCTGATCTGCGAGGTGTTCGAAATGTAGATGTCGAGGTCGGCATCGTTGTCAAAGTCGACGAACTCGATGTCGCGACCATCGGTCTGCATCACCGGGAACTGCTGCGCGGTGCGGTTGACGAAGATGCCCACGGTGCCGCCTTGGGCGAAACCTTGGTTGATCCAGATCTTGCTCTGGTCGTTGCCGGCGTCGCCACCATCGGCGAACACAGCGTCCCAGTCGCCGTCGAGATCCACATCGCCAAAGTCGACGTTCTCGGTGTAGCCCGTCGAGGTCGGGATGTCCGTCGTGTTGCGCGGCATCTGCTGAGCCTGGGCGGCGGAGCTGACTGCCACAGCGGCGATGCCTAGGAGCAGCGCGTTGGTGCGGAACTGGTTCGTCATAGGAAGGGTTGCGGTACGCCTGGCCGGGCGTGGCCGCGAGTGAGTCCGGAGGAGGGTTGAGAGGGCGGGCAGCGACGTGAGCCGCAGCCCCACTTCTTCGAAGGCTACCCCAGAGTCGGGAGGGTGGGCAGGTGCTGACTGACCGAAGACAGCCAAAATCGCTCGTTCCGTCCGCTGGGTGGGAGCTTTCTTCCGACGAGACGGGCGGAAGCGGGGTTCCCGAGAAAACAGTTCCTGGCCATCTACCTTGGCCGGAACCGGCCCAACGGCGCCATAGGCCCTAACTGGCTGACTGAAATAGACTTACGGCGAATTAGCCACGCCAGAACTGACCAGCATTTCGGCCATCGCATGCACTAAACGCTCAGTTGTGATGGTCGCGTTGGACGCTTCCGGGCGATAGCTGCAGTAGTCCGCGGCGGTCGAGGCCACCTTGAGGCCCGAGCCGTAGGTCTCGATCTCAGCCGCAGAGGTCGGCGCGTAGAAGCTCACATTGGGGACGCCCCGTGCGATCGCCATGTGCAGAGCCAGACTGTCCGAGACCAGCAGCAGCTGACAGCGGTCGACCAAGGCTGCAAAGCGCAAGAGGCTGTGGTCGACCCCTGCATCGACACTGTCAAGTCCTTTGGACAAGAGCCCCGCATGAATCGCACGGTTGCGCTCGGCCTCGGCTGCACCGCCGAGCACCAAGAAACGCAGCGGCAGTTGCGTGCGCGCCTTCAAGGCCACGCAGGCCTCGACCGTGCGTTCGGGAGTGAGCATCTTGCCGTGCCAGCGGCCGCCTGCGCCGGTGTTGAGTCCGATAAGCGGGCGACCGTCCGTCAGGCCGTGCGCCGTGGACCAAGCGTGAGCCCAAGCCAGCTCCTCCGCCGGCAATTCCAAGCGCGGACGCCCCATGGCCACGCCCAGCATCGTGGCGTAGATCGCCGGTTGGCTGCGCGTGTTGAGCACCTTCAGCTCGTCGGCGCGCTGCTTGCCAAGTCGTGACAAGAGGCCCATATCGAACCACTCGGCCGCATCGTCGGTATAGCCGCGCGCGCCGTTCACGAGCGTTGCCCCTGTCAAGCGCGCTGTACACAGCGCTGCGGCGAGGCGACAGAGCGGCTCCTCATCATCCAAGGACACGATGCGTGTCCACGGCTCTTGTTGCAGCACCTGCTGCAGCGCGGCCATTTGCTGGGCATCAGCTACATCAACACCATGCACGCGCTGCACCAACGGATGCGTGCGCACAAGGTCGACAGCTCCGCGCGCGGCAACCCATTCGATGCGCACCGGCACATGCGCTGCATGCAGGCCGGGCAGGATGGATGTGGTGCGCAGCACATCGCCGAGTGCTGCCGTCTTGATGATGAGGATGCGATCCATCGCGGGCTCTACAGGCTACCCGCCCGCCAGAGCCAGCACGAGATCGAGCACCATGCCCGCGGACAAAGTGGCCTCGGGTGCGAGCCGTTGACCGCCGCTCCACACCGTGGTGGCCGCCAGCAAGCGCTCCATTTCAGGATCCCCTGCGGACCAGCGCTGCTGCAGATCCGCTAGCGAGTCGCCTGCGTTGAGGTCCCAGTAGGTTCCATCCAAACGCACCAAGGCTGGAGCGAGAGTGCGCACCTCTACGCGCTGTAGCGTGCTCGCGTTAGAGGCCGCTGGGCGTAGCGCGACTGCGTCATGAACGGAGGGCAGCCAGCCTGCGTCTCGGTCATGCTCCATTTGACGCTTCCAAGCGCTACGCAAGGCCCACTCGGGATCCAGCCAAGCCAAGCTCTCACCGCGCAGGCGCTGGTACTCATCCAACATGCCCGGCTGAAGCAGCGAGCGTTCGAGCGCAGCACTCGCCGAATTGCTCGTAGCACGCGGTCCAACCATGCGCGCCAAGGCAGCCAACGCACCACCTGTAGCGAGGAAGCGCGCACCAGCATCGAGCTCGGCCTGCGGTGCGTGGACTTCATGCGCCTCTTCCGGGATGACCAAACGCGCCAAACCGGCGAGATCCAGCACGCCATCCGCCAACAGACCGGCGGCCGAGAACGCGCACGCACCAGTCGCATCCAGCGCCAGAGCCACATTCTCACACCACCACACAATGCGGCCTTTGCCGCGCGGATCATGCGGGTCATCGGCGCCTACCGGCAGATGCAGAGGAGCCAGTAGCTCGGCAGCGCGCGTGCGCGAGGCCAAGTCGGCCAAGAACGGCTGCACGCGCATGGGGTCGGAGCCACGCGACGAAACATGCAGCGCCAACTGGGTGGCGCAGGCACTGCCGGCGAGCTGCTGCTCCATGTGAGCAACCGGCGGCGGTACTAGTACTGAGCCCTCACGCCAAGCACGCAAGCAGTCCTTGGCCCATGCGGCCCGTCCTTCGGCTGGGGCGGTCGACAGCATCAAGCTCAATCGCAAGGCGGCTTCTTTGGCGTCCAAGCCGAGTTCATCGCAGGCGAGCAGCACATCCAGTGCTTCCTCGGGCGAGGCCAAGCCCACGCGTTCCAACACAGTGTGCACAGCACCAAAGCGACCACCTTGTCGGGCATGCGAGCGCTCAAATACAAGTCCGCATGGCGTGGGGCAACCACTGCAGCCATGGCGCGCTTGACGGGCGCTGTCAACTAAACTGTACAGCTCCTGAGCTTGCGAGTAGGTGACATCACCGCGGGCAGCGGCAGCGCTGACGGCCTCGAATGTCCCGCCCGACGCACGCGCAGCCAAGTGCGGCGAACGCACCAACGCTTGCAGGTACTGTTGGAAGCGCGTGTCGATGTGCGGGACCACGGGCGCCGCTCGGGACACCAAGGCCACCACATTCAAGGCGTTGAGCGCGGTGGCCAAGCCGCCGCGCCCCACAGAGCTACGCGGCTCGTGCAAAGAAGCCAGCGTTGCGAAGCTCAGACCTGCTTGGGCCGCAGGCCCCGAGGTCCATCCATCGCCGCCACATTCAGCCCGCAACCACGCGGCGCGTTGAGAAACATCCCAACCCGAGAACTCCGCCGGAACAAAGCGCGCCTCCACACCTTCATCCATGATCAGCACCGAAGGTCGATCGAGACGCCCTTCAATGGCCAAGGCCGTGTGGTGGCGTGCGAATCGCCGCGCAAAACCTCCACCACCTTGGGCTTGCTGACCACGCCCAGTCTCAGAATCGCGCCACAAGAAGCTGGTGCGTTCGGCACCCGGGAGCCCCCGACGCACCGCATCCCCCACGGCAAGAATGACGGCCTCGGGCGAGCAGCGCGTGGCAAGCACACGCCCCGCGGCCGCCCCACCGAAGCGCACGAAACGGTCCTCCCATGCTGTGGTCGGCACATGTGCGGTGACCGACACACGATTGCCGCGCAGGCGACAGAGGCGAGTACGAAGGGAAGTCACGCGGTAGAGCACCGGAGTGCGGCCTGCGAGTCTAGCAAGTAGCACAGGAGCAAGTAGTACTTGAGTCGAGACGCCTTGTGCCTCAGGCTTCTTGCATGATCGTGCCGATCTTCATCCCTATGGCGCAAACGAGTGGTTGGAGCACACGTCGGCGCGCCGAGGAATGGGCACGGTTGGCACGCACACCGTGGAAGACTTTGCGCGAGCGTCAAGACGCTTTGGTGCGCAAGCTCATCCAAGAGCGTGTGTATCCCTTCAGCGCCCACTACCGGCGCCTCATGGATGAGCAGCGCATTGATCCACGCTCGATTCGCAGCGTGGATGACCTGCGGCGGCTGCCCTTCACGACCAAGCAAGATCTTTTGACATCGGCAGGCAACGAGGAACGCCGCCGTGACTTCGTGCTCGCGCCTAGCCCGGAACTGGTGCGCAAGCACTGGCCTTGGCACAAGAAGCTCACGCTCCTAGGCAGCGCCGGCAAAGAGGACCTGCGTCGCGAATACACGCCCAATTTCGTGACCTTCACCACCGGACGCAGTTCGGAACCGGTCGCATTTGCCTACACGCCGCATGACTTGGAGGCCTTGCTCAAAGTCGGCGGGCGCATGCTCGATGTGCATGCCATCCACGATCCGCAAGCGCGCATCGTCAATGTGTTCCCCTTCGCTCCGCACTTGGCTTTCTGGCAAGCAACCTTCGCAGGTTTCGAAACCGGCCGCTTTGTGCTGTCCACCGGTGGAGGCAAGGTGATGGGCACCAGTGGCAACATCCGTCTCGTCGATCGCATGCAGCCTGCTGTGCTGATTGGCACACCGGGATTCCTGTACCACCTGCTGCGTCAGGCTCAAGACGAAGGCAAGCGCTTCACAAAGGTTGAGCGCGTGATTCTGGGGGCAGAGAAAGTCCCCTCCGGCTTGAAGAAGAAGATCGCCGAGACCTTGGCCGAGATGGGCAGCACGCAGGCCGTGGTGTCGGGCACATATGGCTTCACCGAAGCACGCATGGCGTACTCGGAATGCCCCACGCCGCACGATGCATCGAGCGGGTACCACACCTACCCGGATCTGTGCGTGTTTGAAGTAGTCGACCCCGTCTCGGGCGAACCAGTGCGCGAGGGCGAAAAAGGTGAGTTGGTCTACACACCGCTGGATGGGCGCGGGACGACTGTACTGCGCTACCGCACCGGCGATCTAGCCGTGGGTGGCATGCAAACCGAACCATGTCCGTGGTGCGGACGCACGGTGCCGCGCATTCACTCGGACCTGCGCCGCGTATCCGATCAGCGTGCACTCAACTTGACCAAGATCCGTGGCACCTTGGTCGATCTGTCGGCGATGGGCACACTGCTGTCAGGTTTACCTGACGTGCTGGAATGGCAGGTGGCAATCGCCAAGCTGCATGATGACCCGCTCGAGTTGGACGTGTTCACGGTGCGCGTGTCGCTGCGCGCGGGAGCTGAACCGGCGACAGCACGCGAGCGCATTCGCCGTGAGCTGCATGACACACTCGAAGTCTCACCGAATGCCATCGAGGTACACAGCAACGCTCAGATGCTGGAGTTCCTCGGCATGGAGACCGAACTCAAAGAGAAGCGCTTCCTTGATCTGAGGCCAAAGACATGAGCCAAGACGCGATCGTGCTAGCCACAGGTGTGCGCACGCCACTGGTGCGCGCCGGTGGCGCCTACGCGCGCGAGGACGCGGCACACTTGGGAGCCGCCGTGTTGCGCGAGGCATTGGCGCGATCGCCATGGCGTCCCGCAGAGGTCGATGAGGTCATCGCAGGCTGCGTAGGAGTCCCGCACGACCAGGCCAATGTGGCCCGTGTGTTGAGCGTACGCGCGGGCCTGCCTCACGCCACGACGGCCCGTACCGTGCAACGCAACTGCGCTAGCGGCATGGAAGCCGTGGATTGCGCAGCCATGGCGGTGGAAACGGGCCGAGCGCGCCTAGTGGCGTGCGTCGGCGTGGAGGTCATGTCGCGCTATCCGCTGACATTCAATGCAGCGTACACACAGCTTATGGAGCGCTTGGCACGAGCCAAGTCGCCACTGGCCAAAGCGCGCGCAATCGCCGGCTTTCGACCGGCGATGCTCGTCCCGCAAGTTGCGTTAGTCGAAGGCCTGACCGACCCACTCTCGGGCCTGATCATGGGTAAAACGGCCGAGATCTTGGCGCGCGAATGGTCCATCACGCGTGCTGAGGCCGATCAGTATGCGCTGCGCAGCCACCAACGCGCCGCCAGTGCACAAGCGAGCGGCCGCTTCGCCGCAGAGCTTGTGCCTCATCTGCCCTGCGGTGCGGCTGCGGATGCAGGCGCTGTGGTGCACGACGACTCTGTGCGTGCGAACCAGTCCATCGACGCATTGGCCAAGCTGCCGCCCTACTTTGAAAAGCCCGATGGCCGTGTGACCGTGGGCAACAGCTGTGGAATCACGGATGGGGCCTGCGCCTTGCTGGTGTGCCGCGAATCCACTGCACGCGCCGCGGGCTTGCAGCCTCTGGCACGACTGACAGGTCGTGCCTGGGCGGGCTGTGATCCCGCGCGCATGGGGCTCGGCCCCGTGGTGGCGACCGCGCGCCTGTTGCGCGCCACAGGGCGCGCGTGGAGCGACATCGATGTCGTTGAGCTCAACGAGGCCTTCGCAGCGCAGGTCTTGGCTTGTGAGAAGGCCTTCGACAGCGATCTCTACGCAGCCGAGCACTGGGGCGGCCAGCGCTTGGGCGCGCTCGATTGGAACAAGACCAACGCGAATGGGGGCGCTATCGCCTTGGGGCATCCGGTGGGCTGCACGGGGGCACGCTTGCTGCTGACCGCAGCGCATGAACTACAGCATCGCGGAGCACAGCACGCCTTGGCGACCTTGTGCATCGGTGGTGGCCAAGGGGGCGCGTTCTTGTTGGAGCGCGCGGTATGAATGCCACCTTGGTGTTCGAAGGCGAACTCGCCGTAGTGACACTCGCAGCGCCCACGCGCGCGCAGCCTGTGCTCGACCTCGCCATGATCGAGGATCTGGAGCAAGCAGTCAGCGTGCTCGAGCAACGCCACGATTGGCAAGGTTTGCTGGTGCGTGGACGCGATGCGCACACCTTCGCTGCAGGTGCCGACCTAGATGTGTTGGAAGCGCTCACGGATGAAGGCACGGCGCGCGGCTTCATTGAGCGTGGCCAAGTTCTCTACAACCGTTTCGAAGACCTGCGCATGCGGCCCAAACGCGGCCGCATGGTGGCGGCGGTGGGTGGTGCGTGTGCGGGAGGCGCTTACGAACTGTGCCTCGCCTTAGATTGCATTGTGCTCGCAGATGAACCCGGCACCAAACTGGGCTTGCCCGAAGTCAAGCTCGGCATCTTGCCTGCTTGGGGTGGTGCTACGCGCCTTCCACGCCGGATTGGACCGTCAAGTGCACTGGACATCATTCTCAAGGGGCGTCTGCACTCAGCCAAAGAGTCCTTGCGACTGGGCTTGGTGGATCGGCTGTGCGCACCTGAAGATCTCGATGGCGTGACGCGTGGCATTGCGCTCGGCACGCACAAGGTGCGACACCGTGGCCGTGGCTGGGCAGGAGTCATGCTCGACCGCAACCCGCTCGCGGCGAAAGCCCTTAGTCTGTACGCACAACGCCAAGTGCACCACGCAACTGGCGGGCACTACGCGGCACCGCTCGAGATCGCGCGCATCGTTCCCTCAGGTGCGGCCACGCCGCGCAAACGCTCTCTGCAGCGCGAAGCACAGGCCGCAGCCCGCCTCGCCGTCTCGCCCACGGCCAAGAACTTGCTGCGCCTCTTCCGCGGTACCGAACGCGCCAAGAAACTGCGCTTGCACAGCGATGGCATGGCGGTTCCCCCGCTGCTCCGCATGGGCGTGGTCGGCGCGGGAGTCATGGGCGCAGGCATTGCCAGCAGCGCTGCGCGCCGCGGTCTGCAGGTGCGACTGAACGACACGCGCCAAGCTGCTCTCGATCACGCCTTGCGTACCTATCGCGCAAACCTGAGTCGCCCAAGTGCCGCACTCTCGGTGCCACGCGGCTGGATGGATCGGCTCGATGGCACGCTGGAGCTGGCGACATTGCGCCACAGCGAAGCGGTCGTAGAGGCCATCGTCGAACAACTGCCGGCCAAACGCGCTTTACTCGCACAACTAGAACACACAGTGGCAGCGGAGTGCTTGCTCGCCACCAACACCAGCTCCTTGTCGGTGAGCGACTTGCAAGCTGGTTTGCACCATCCCGAACGAGTGCTCGGACTGCACTTCTTCAACCCAGTCGACAAGATGCCCTTGGTCGAAGTGGTGCGCGGACGCCACACCAGCGACGCGGCGCTGACGCGTGCTTGCGCTCTGGCGTTGCAGTTGGAGAAGACTCCCGTCGTCGTGGCCGATGTGCCAGGTTTTCTTGTCAACCGCATCCTAGGCCCTTACCTCGACGAGGCACTGGCGCTGCTGGCTGGCGGAGTGCCTGCCGCCGACTTGGATGCGGCACTCAAGCAGTTCGGCATGCCGATGGGGCCATTAGCTCTGCTGGATGAAGTCGGCTTTGATGTAGCAGCACACGCAGCCCAGACCTTGGTGAGCGCCTATGGCTCGCGCATGGGGAGCCAAGCCTGGCTCGCAACGGCGGTGCAACGTGGGGTCCTTGGTAAGAAAACCGGACGCGGCTTCTACCTGCACGCGGCGCCGAATGGGCGACCGAGTTCGCGAACCGAGCGCGCACAGCTGGATCCTCAAGCAGCGAAGCTACTGACGCCTAATGCCGTGCGTTGCGAGCTGCGCACACCTGACGAGCTTGCCACGCGTTTGGTTGCCGCTACCTGCGCAGAGGCCTTCCGTTGCCTAGAGGACCGTGTCACCAGTAGCGAGGAGGAGCTTGATCTCGCCTTCGTGCTGGGTACGGGCTTCGCGCCGTTCCGCGGCGGTCCTGTGCGGCATGCACGCACCCTGGGCCTCGGCAACTTGGTGGAAATTCTGCGCCGCACCCAAGACGCGCCGGATGTACGCGCACGCGACGGAGCCCGCGCACGGTTCGAGCCCTGCGCGCTCCTCCTAGAGCTCGCCAAGCGCTAGAGTCGCAGCGTGAGCGAGACAGGACGCATGACGCGCGAGGTGCTGTGGAACTTTGGCGCGCTAGCTGTGCTAGCGGCCACCGGCTTGGCGTTGAACATTCTCGTCGGCACACAGTGGAGCCCCGCCGCGCTGGGTGTGTTCAACCAAGGACTCGCTGCTTATGTGGTGGCCTCCATGCTGGCCTCGGTGGGCATCAATCACTCGCTGCTGCGCGCCCTGGGTTCCCACGCCAGCGATGTGCAACAAGCCGCCCATCGCGATCGTTCGGCGACCATCATCTGGGCAGCTCTCGTGCCTACGGCGGTGCTCGCACTTGGCGTCTGTGCGATCTATTGGTTTGCGCGTCACACCATCGCCGCATGGTTGGACTCGCCCGGAGTCGCGACCGCCATGGCAGCCAGCACACCGGGGCTGTTCTGCTTTGCGCTCAACAAGCAACTGCTCGCAGCCGTCAACGGCTGGCGGCGCATGCGCACCTTTGCGTTGCTCACCGCTGCGCGCTACTTGCTGCTGCTGGTGGCTCTGTGGATGGCGGCTCGCCAACAGTGGGACGCAGATGCGTTGCTCGGCATCTTCAGCATCTCGGAAGCCTTGTTGTTGGTAGTAGCTGGCGCAGAAGTGGCTCGTCACTGCGGACGCCCGCAGTGGAACGAAGTACGCACCTGGATGCGCACGCACCTGTACTTTGGCTTGCAATCGGCCGCAGCTGCGGTGCTGTTGGAACTCAACGCCAAAATCGACATCTGGATGTTGGGCCTGTGGCTGACCGACACCAAGGTGGGCTTCTACACCTGGGCGGCAATGTTCGCCGAGGGCTTCTGGCAAGTGTTGGTGGTGCTGCAGAACCAGATCAACCCGGTGCTGGCTCAACACCTCGCCGCGGGCAACACCGCTGCAGTTGAAGCCCTTGCGCGCAGCATGCGTTGGAAGAGCGTGGCCTTGGTGGCCGGCATCGGTGTGCTCTCGTTGCCGGCCTATAGCTACATCGTCGAGCAACTCGGCGGGACACTAGGCTTCAGCGAGTCGGTGCAGGCCTATCGCATCTTGGTGGTGGGTGTCGTGTGTGCGGCCGCATGGCAACCGATGGCGCAGATCCTGCTGATGGCCAACCAACCGGCGCGCCATTCGATGCTGATGTTGTGCACGGTGGCGGTCAACATCGCGGCCAACGCGCTGTTGATTCCGAGCTATGGCTTGGAAGGTGCCGCACTCGGTACGGCCATTAGCGTGGCCGTCGGCGCAGGCTTCTTGAAGTACGCCGCTCGCCGCTATGCCGGCGTACGGATCTAAGCGTGCGGATCTAAGCGCGCAGGCCTATTCGCGCAGGCGCCAGACTTCGATGACCGGGCCTACTTGACCCGCACGAACCACGCTCCAAGTCCATGGCAAACTGCGTTGGAAGTCATCGTCTTGGTGCACGAGCGGTAAGGCTTCGTCCGGATCATCGTGCGGGCTGATCCTCATCATCAGGTCCGCGCGGCTGGCAATCGTCGCGCGCAACAAGGCCAAGAGCGGGCGACGCCCGCGATGGTCCTCGATGACCAACCAACGTGCCCCGAGCGAGGTCACATACGCAGCGGGGTCTTGCTTGGCGGCTTCGCGTTGCGCACCGGTAACGAGCGGCATCACCCATAAGGGACGACCGTTATCCCCCAAGGCACGCGAACGCCAACGCCATGTGTACCACGGGTACGCCTCATCCAACATGAAGGGTTCGTTGCGCGCAACCGAGCGCTCATCCATCCACAGCGGCAAGTCCAACGGAGGCATGAAGGCTACTGGCTCAGCCGCAGGCACATGCGCCTCGATCCATGTGGCAGCCTCCACAAAGGTATCCGTTGCCGTACGCGCGCGCAGCACACCGGCTGTCAAACCAGCTTGACCTACGAGCACCAGCACCACGAGCGCAGCACCTACCTTCGGCCAACGCCGGTGCATCATCCACACAGACCACACCACCAATACACACAAGGCGGGTACCAACTGCAGCGCGAAACGCTGGTAGGTGCGTTGGTAGAGGCCGATGGCGACGAAGTAGGCCACCACAAAGGCCACGACAACCAGAGCTTCGCGGCTCAGGCGCAAGGTGCGGTGCAGGAACCACGCAAGCGCGCTCACCAGCACGGCCCCCAAGAGCAGCGGATCGTAGTCCCGCAAAGCGGCCCAGACCTTGGCAAAGCCCGCACCGTTGAAGATGGTCAGGTCCATCTTGTGACCGGACAACTCAAGGGTGTTGCTGCCCACCCCTACTGCGTTGCTCACACCTGCTGCACTGGGATAGGCCAGCCAAGCAGCGGCAACCACGAGCGCCAGCCCCACCAACACGCGCAGCGCGGCAGCTCCACTGCGCACGCTGAAGCAGACGGCCACGAACATGGGCACCAACACAGCCACACCCGACTGCAAGGTGCACACCGCACCTGCTGCAGCAACTCCAGCCCACAAGCACTCGCGCCAACCACAGCGTCGCGCCAGATGAGTGGAGGCCCAAAGAGCTGCGGCCACCCATGGCAACAAGGCCGCGTGCGGGCGCGCTTGTTGGGCAAACCACAACACGAACGGGTCCACAGCACACAAGGCTGCTGCTGCAAAGGCCCACGCATCCGGCACAAAGCGTCGTGCCAAGAGCCACACAAAGGGCACCGCTAGCGCCGAGAGCCATGCGATCACCAAGCGGATGCGTGCGCGCTGCGCTGCTGCGCGGGCGAGCTGCTCATCCAACGGACGCGGCACATCATCCGCGTGAGGCGCATCCGTCAAAGTTGCTGTGAGCGCCGCGGGCAACAACGGGTAGAACCCGAAGAGGTGCTGACCTCGCGCCTCGCTGCGGCCGTCCTCAAGAGTGCGAACCTGCTTCTCGTACACCAGCCCGTCCGGCTCGGGCCCGTAGGGCAACAGATAGTCGCGCCCTACGGAGCGCAGCGCACCCGTCAACAGGGTCAGCGCCAACACCATCCACAGCCAGCGGCGATACATGGGCTCCACGCCCAATAGGATCGCCGCTAGATGCGTGTGGCTCAAGCCTCACCTGCGGAGAGCCGAAAGGCGGCTATACTCACACCCCTCTCTATGATCCAGCAGCGCCAAGCCCCGCTTTCGGTGCTCTTCGTTGAGCTCAACGAAGCCGAACAGCACTTTCTGCGGCGCTTTGTGGCGGAAGGCAAGCTGCCGGCCTTTGCACGCATGCTCGAAGAGGGCGCCTTTGTGCGCACGCGCATCCCCGGCTTCGATCCCACGCAGCCCAAAGCCTGGCGCGTGATCTCGCCCTGGATCGTGTGGCCTTCGCTGTACACCGGCCTGACGCCCGCAGAGCACGGACTGATTGGCTTCGGCCAAGACACCAGCAGCATCCACGGGCGCTGCGTGTGGGATGTGCTCGACGCTCACGGCATCAGCGTGGGCGTGCTTGGCAGCTTGATGAGCTTCCCTCCGCGCACCAGCGGCGCAGCGCGCTACTACGTGCCCGAGTCCTTGGCCGATGACCCGTCCTGTTTTCCTGACGAGGCCCGCGCGCTGCAAGAGTTCTGCGTCTTTGGCGCACGCAACTACTCGGTCGACTTTGCGCGCCACGCACGCGAGGCGTTGACGCTCTTGTGGCGCACGCGCAAGAGTGGTGCACGCCTGAGCACCATTGCGCGCACCATGGCACAAGTACCTCTGGAAAAGCTCGCGGGAGCCGCCCGCGTGCCAGAGCGCGCCATGCTGCACAGCTACCTGGTGTGGGATGCCTTCCGCACGCTGTACGGCCAACACCGTCCGCGCTATGCGTCGGTGCACTTGAACCATGTGGCCTACATGCAGCATCGCTACTGGCGAGCCGCAGAACCACAGCGCTTTCGAGATGCGCTCTCGGCCACAGACCAGCGCTTCTTCCAAGCCGTCGGCGATCGCAAGCGTTACGAGGAGCGCTTCCACGACTGGATTGAGAAGAGCTTCCGCTGGATGGACGCGCGGCTGGCAGAACTGTTCCATCTCGTCGACAACAACACGGTGGTCATTGTCGGCACAGCGTTAGG